>JBBUJJ010000024.1:0-2207 GCA_038054895.1 Patescibacteria group bacterium
CACAACCGCCTACTGCATATCCTTGAAATCCTGCGCTATTTAATTTTTTTATAATATCTTTTACCTCTTTTGGAAGCGTCATTTTGTTTTTATGCCCCCACCAGGAATCGGACCTGGATCACCTCGTTAGGAGTGAGGTACTCTATCCATTGAGCTACAGGGGCCTTAATCTTATTTGCAAATCTCGCTAATTATAGCCTTAAATAATTTCAAAGTATACCCGCCTTTTCTTACTATTATCCTACACATTCCGTAACCCCTTCCCCTATTTCCACCATCATTTATCAAAACAGTGAACCTGTCTTTTGGTATCCTTGTAATTTCAGACCAATAGTCAAGACACTCCGATTCTTTGTGATTTGAGAATATCCTTAGTATTGGCTCAATTCGTTCCTCAGGAATTTTGAGATTATTTCTAAGTATCTTTAGGTACAACTTAATCATTTCCCCGTCCGTATTTACCAACTCACATCTTCCCTTGCTACCTTCAGCCCAATATAACGATGCGACAGTAGTGTAAAGATATTTATCAGGTGATTCAAGTAATTTTTTAGCTTCTTCTTGTGCACACAATAAAGCCCTTTCTTTTCTTATTCTGCTACCCCCTTGATTAGATTTTAATATACTTTTTTGTTTCTCGGATAGTTTAATCTTGTGAATATGATGCCAGACTGTTGATTTGGGTAGGGACAACTCTCGCATAAGAGCTTCTATGCTATAACCCCTCTTTCTTAGAAACTTAAGTCTTGAAATTGTTTGATTGCTATGAATCTGCATGATATAATCATAACATAAAGATAGAACTTATGAAATGACTTAAATAAACTATCTATTCTATCTAATGGGCCTGTAGTATAGCGGTAACACGGGATCATGGCATGATTCAGTCCGGGGTTCGACTCCCCGCAGGTCCACCAGGTAATTTGCAACCTAATCTGTTCATAATACTTATGGCTAAACCTAAAAATTCTGGAACCGCTTGGCAATTTGCCCTAGTTAATAACAGATTAACAGAATTATTTTTTGATAACCGTAAAATTATGGGGCACTATTATGTAGTGGTTAAAGATTATAAAACTAAAGAAACCAAGAAATGGATTTCAGGTGATACTAAAAAATTAAACCTGTCTTATTACAATGGCAAGTATAGAAACAAAATTGACGGTAAGTTAATTGAGACAGTATCCAAAAAATCGCCAAATCGTTAGGTGTTCCGATGGAAGAATTATTAAAATAACAAACATGAAATTGAAATTTATAGAATTTCAAACCAAAGACGGATTAACCCTGCCCGGGCTTTTGTATCGAGGTAAAAAAGACAAAGCCGTAGTTATTTATTTGCACGGCAATGGTAGTTCGTCCGTCTTTTATGACGAAGTAGAAAATCGCCCTCTCGCTTCTGCTCTCGCAAAGAAAAATATCTCGATTTTGTATTTCAATAATCGTGGTGCGCACATTATCAAAAAGTTAAATGTGAGGCGAGGCAAAAAAGATGAGCGAAAGCGTTTTGGAATGGCGTATGAAAAAATCAAAGAGTGTGTAGAAGATATTGACGGGGCAATTTCTTTTTTGAAGAAACAAGGATATGGCAAATTTTATCTTGCAGGAGCTTCAACAGGCGCGAATAAAATTTGTGTCTACAATTTCTATAAGCCGAAAAACGATGTCGAAAAATACATTCTTCTTTGCGGAGGCGATGATACTGGTATTTATTACCATACTCTTGGAAAATCAAAGTTTTGGCGACTTCTCGCCGAAGCAAAGAAGAAAATCAAAGCCAAGCACGGAGAAGAAATTATCAAGGAAATGTTACCTGAGGAGTTCTTTTCCTATATTGGGTTTTTCGACATCGCAAATCCAGACGGAGATTACAATATTTTTCCGTTCTACGAAGTTTTACGCAAAGTGAAACTTTCAACAAAACCACTTTTTCGGCATTTCAAATCCATTAGAAAACCAACCTTGGTTATCTATGGAGACCAAGACGAATACGCTTGGGGTGCCGTTCCAAAAGTTGTTGAAATATTAAAAAGCTATCAACCAAAGTTGGTTTATCGAATTATCAAAGGGGCAGATCATGGATTCAAAAAGCGAGAAAGTCAACTGGCGAGAATGGTAGCCAGTTGGTTATAGTGCCTGCAATTCCTTAAGAGTTTTTTCGTAGAGGCCGACGGCTCTTTTGGCTTCGGTGTAGCGCAGGAAATAAT
>JBBUJJ010000025.1:0-1616 GCA_038054895.1 Patescibacteria group bacterium
ATGGGGTTTTAATCCGAGAATAACACAGAATAGGGATGTAAGACTTGAGAATAACAAGGACATGAAACGTTACTTTGAATTAATTAATTCTCACAACCCAAAACACTTGAAAAAATACTTTAATTAGGCTAAAATTACTTGATTTGAGGGGTTTATTGAATGAACTGGTGGGGTGGCCGAGCACGGTTGAAGGCGGCAGGTTGCTAACCTGTTATACGGGGTTAAACCTGTATCGAGGGTTCAAATCCCTCCCCCACCGCCAGTCAGGAAAATAATTTTATGTCAAAAAGTACAAAATCAATTTTCATTTGGTCTGCTGTGAAGATTTGCTAAAATTATAAGTAGCAATTTGGTCGAATTATTATTATGGTATAATGAATAGTAAATAAATTAACCAAAAAATATTATGAAAAAATCACTCATTACAATAGTATTAGTCGCAAGTTTGTTCGTATTCACGGGCGGTGCAGTATTTGCGCAGAACCAACAAATTGTACTCCCCTCGGCTGGCCTTACTCCCGAAAGCAATTTCTATTTCCTTGATAAATTCGGTGAAGCTTTGCGCGAGTTTTTCACCTTTAACCCAGAAGGCAAGGCTCATCTCCAGATTACTTTCGCCGCAGAACGGATCGCCGAGATAAAAGTCATCTTGGAAACAAAGGGCGTAGAAGCCAAAGGTCTTGAAGTAGCACAAAGCCGCCTTCAGACGCATCTTGCCAATGCCGCAACAATAGTTGTTGACCAAAAAGCAGAAGGCAAAGATGTGAGCCGGCTAGCCAAAGAATTGGACGACGAGTTCGATGCCCCGAAAACAGCGTTGGAGGAAGCATTCGAAGCCGAAGAGCGCGCTCTTGAAGCTCAAGAAAAAAAAATGAAAAGCAAAATTCTTGAGGCAAGACGAGCGGGCGATACTGCCCAAGTTGAAAGCTTGATTCAGCAGTTGGGACAGATAAAAGCTCAAAAAGAACTCCTTGAATTGAAAGAGGAGGAAGCGGAAGAAGCATTAGAACAGGAAGAAGAACGTATAGAAGAAAAAATGGAAGCAAAAGAAGAGGCAGAGAAAGCAATTCAGGAAGCTGAAAAAGAGAAACAAGAAGTATTAGACGAAGCCACTGAAGAAGATATTACGGTTCCCGCTGAATCATTCGGCAAATTTGACAGCTTGCTTGCACAGGCAAAGTCTGCCTTTGCCGTGGGCAATTTCCAGGAGGCGAAGCGTTTAGCAAAACAAGCCAAGAAAAATCTCGATTTCGTGGAAGAAGCTATTGAAGATTTAGAAGAAGCGAAAGAAGAGGCGGAGGAACAACTGCGAGAAGCGGGCAATGAAGAAGATGATAATTAAGTACACTCTTTTGATCTAAAAGAATTTGCCACCAATTTTGGAAAATCAAAAACTCCTTTAAAGGAGTTTTTGATTTTTATTGATATTTTTGGCTAAAAATGATACAATTTACGGGTTCAAATGACAGATGTTAAAGACACAAAAGACAATAAGAACACAAGGCCGCCGGTGGTGGTTGTTTTGGGTCATGTTGACCATGGAAAATGTGTCCATCCAGATACACAAATCCCACTTCCTTCCGGTGAGATTGTAACCGCTAATGAGTTGTGGAAGA
>JBBUJJ010000026.1:0-1899 GCA_038054895.1 Patescibacteria group bacterium
GGTTTGGGGAGGAATTTTCCATTTGCTCCGCTGATTTCTTTTGGCGAAATTCGGGTGGGATTCTCGCCGAGAATTTTATTATGATAATACTCAATAAACTGACTTCTTGCAAAAAAGACAAATGTGGGAAGTAAATTTTATAGGGATAAACATTGTTAATTTTTTGCAAGAGACACAATAACCAACTTTTGTACCGAATTGATCGTGCTGTGAAAGATTTGCCAACATACCCTGCGTCGTGCTATCAGCTAAAAACTTATCGATACCATCTACCAAGTTTTGAAAATGTGACCCGATAGAATTACTTGTGGTTCGTAATACATTTATTGGCATGTGTACCATGCCGCCAGATTCGTCATCATGAGTTGGTGATGGTTCTTCTGCCATAACAACATAGCCGTAACCTAGTTTTTGTAGATATTTGGCTTTTTCTAGAATTTCCTTCTTTATTTCATCCGACGGGAAATTATTGCGACTAGAATAACCGCGTTCCAAAACAAATAATTCGAGTAAAAATATTTGCTCACAACCGAATTGTTTGAGTTTATCTAACTGCCCTTTGATTTTCTGATGTTTTTTAGGACCACGCTTCGCTGATTTAATATGCCCATGACGATTAACAATAACGGTTTTAACCTCAAAACCGCGATACGTGAAGCCCGCATCATGGTTTGATCCAGGTAAAAAGCGAGGGCGTTTCAGGATAATATCAATATCTCCTTCAAAACCATTCTTCCCTACTGCTTCATATGGAATATTAACAGCGAACCACTGCCAAGTATCATTACACAATGCAGTAGCATTTATATCGCGTAAAAGTTTAAGTATTGATTTTGTTTCGCGTATCTGGCTGTTAGAGGCAAACAACTTTCCCGGTCCATCGAAAAATCTTGCTTCTGATATGTGATTTCTTTTAACGCTGTATTTTTGTTTTATCCTTTTCAGGATTCCTAATCTTTCAAGTGCTGAAAACGCAAGAAAAATAAAGCGATACGCCAAGTGCCTTATGTGATTTTTTAACTTTTGATTACTGCGAGCAAGGTTATAGTAGATTACATTTTCAAACGGGTTAGTTTTTAATGCGCGATATAAAAACAAGTTTGCGCGGGAATAATTTCCCAATTCGATATAAATAAAGCCCAGATTATTCAACCAAATTTCCTCTTGTAGATCAGGCAAGTCGCTTTCCTCGTATACTTTAGCCGCCTCACCATATTTACCCAAAAGCGTAAGCGCAGATATTTTCTTTTGAATTGCAATGGCAAAATTTGGTTTCAATATTAAACAAGCATCTAATGCCTTTATTGCTTCGTCATATTTCCCGAGATTATAAAGGGACACTCCTTTCGTATTTTGTAGTTCAAAATCGTTGGGATTTAATTCTAGTGCTTCATTGGCGGTATTTATTGCTTCTTCGTATTTACCTAATATCCCAAAAAGAGTAGTTTTTGCAGCTATAATTTTGTGTGTCTTTGGTTGTTTTTGCTCTTCGTCTAGAACCAACCGCAAGGCCTCCTCAAATTTTTTGGAATTATAAAAATCTCGAAGCTGTTCTTCATAGTTTAGTGTTTGGGGCTTTTCGGTAATCTTGTCCTGATTCATGTTGTGGATAACTGTCTGTTGCATACTTTCTAATTACTTTCTATAATAGCATTATGATTACAAAGAAGCAAAAACGGGTTTTTGATTTCGTGAGAGAGTATCATGTCAAGAATGATTATGCCCCTTCTCTTGACGAGATTAAGAAAAAATTCAAACTTGCCTCTGTTTCCACTGCCCACTATTACATCAAGAAACTAACTGAAGCGGGGCAACTCAATAAAGAACGAAACCAACCTCGCTCTGTAGTTCTTAGAGGTCGCGAGACAATGGTAAAAATTCCTTTTTTGGGGATAATCG
>JBBUJJ010000027.1:0-2629 GCA_038054895.1 Patescibacteria group bacterium
GCCGATTATTGATATCAAAATCCGACTCCCTCTCCCTTAAATTAAACCATTTAGATAACATTCTAACAACAGCAATCGGCGGGAAAAGAAATGTATTAAAATATGTCTTGTGAATAATTGTAAGGTCGCCGGATCTTTTAACTATACTGGTCAGACCAGTCATTGTGTATCGTCTAAAGTGATGGGCAACATCGTCCTGAACCCCCCACAGCCATTGGTAGGCAGGAACGGTTATAATAGCCATTCCTCCTGGCCTCAAAGCCCTTTCTATGGCTCTAACAGCTTCCCAATCGTCTTGAATGTGCTCAATAACGTCTAAGGCCAAGATTACATCAAAACCACCTTCTGGAGGCTTAATCTCACCATTTTGGGCTACATAAAGATTACGTATCCCATTAGATAATCCGAATTCAATAGCTTCGGCGGAAATATCAGACCCGGATACATCATATCCGAGTTCTTGCAAATAGCCGACAGTGTATCCGGAACCGCATCCTAAATCAAAAAATTTTGCCGTTTTCGGAACTTTATATTTCTGAAGCAAATCAAAAACAAGATTCCTCCTTACCCTAAACCACCAATTATTCTCTTCTATGACAAAATATGTTTTATAGAAATCCTTCTCCATTCTTGAGATATTCTAAGGTCTTAGAGATACCGTCTTTTAATTTTATTTTTGGCTCGTCGCGGAGCATCTTTTTCATAAAGCTGACATCTGGGGTTCGGTATTTAATTTCTCCCCTTCTTCTTGTTGGTTTGGAAACTATTTTCACTTGGGGAATTATTTTTTTAATTTCATTCGCAAGTTCTATGATACTTATGGATTTACCTGAGCCGATGTTCATCGGCCTGCCGTTTACATTATTGTTCAAAAACGCCTTTAAGCTTAACCTCACATTATCTTCAACATAAACAAAATCTCTAGTCTGTTCTCCAGTTCCAAGTATTTCCAACGGCTTTTTTTCTAGGGCTCTCTTTAAAAATACCAATGCCACAAAACCTGAATCGCCAAAGTCCTGCCTCGGACCATAAACATTAAAGAATCTTAAAATTGTAATTGGAATACCATACTTTTCATAATAAGCTAAGAAATATTGCTCGCCCAAAATTTTGACCAAACCATACGGCCACTTGCTGTTAAAAGTATCGTCCTCGGCTATCGGCAGTTTAACCGGTTCTCCATAGACCTCGGATGATGAAGTAAAAAGAATTTTCTTTATTTTATATTGCCTGGATAATTCAGCAATATTTTTTATACCTTCGATATCCTTAAAAACTCCCAAAGGGTTTTCACTTGTTCTTTTGACACCAACCATTGCCGCATAATGCATAACATAATCGGGTTTTTCTTTCATAAAAACTTTTCTAATCTCTGACAATTCATTGGCATTTCTTTTGTAAAATCTGAATCTTTTTTCATTCTTGAGATGTTTTATATTATCCAACTTACCGTTTGAAAAGTCGTCAACGCAAACAACCTTCGCTCCATGCCCCAAAAGAAGGTCGCACATATGCGAACCCAAAAATCCGGCTCCGCCGGTCAATAAAAATTTATTATTTTTTAATAAATTTTTATTCATGTTCTAATATTCCTTTTCTTACCATATCAATACCATAGATATAAAATTCATGCCGACGGGGACTAGTAAAATGCTTAGCAACAGTATTAGTTTCTGGTCTGCCTTTTACAACATACCTTTCTTTAGTTAAAAATTTAAATTTTGTTTGAGCAATCAAAGACGCCCAACCGGTCATCTCCACAAAATAATCCCCCGGCTCTCGCAGGGTGTTTTCAAAGTATTCCAATAGTTTATCGTCTCCTATTTTGTCTTTTTTGTAAAAGATAATCCCAGAGTTCATATAACCGGCTTCGTTTTTTAAAATATCATGTTTAGTCGAATAATCCGGCAAGAGCATTAAATCACAGCTCCCGTCATGCCTTGATATTAAAGAGTCACAATCAGGGTTCTCGTTTATAAATTTTAAAATTTCTTCCGGACGATTAAAAAATAAAACATCCGAATCAAGAACCATAACTTTTTCAGTTCGACTTAACAGAAAAATATCAACTAATTTATATATCAATTTGTGGCCATGGTTTCTGTGTTCCAAGAGTTTGGGCGATAGGCCGGTCATATTATTAATCAGTTTGTCAGCTTTTTCTAAAGATAGCACCCTTAATTCCGGAAACTTATCTTCCAACTTCTTTTTTGTTCCCTGATCAAACGATCCGTCATCATGAACAACGACCCTAGGACAGATACCGCTTGTGTTTATAAAAGACATGAGCGACCAAGCCAACATATCGGCATCTTTTTTTTGACAAAGCATGTGAATTTCAACATTTTCGACTGATTTATGCTCAGGTAATTTAAGTTTATAAATAAGTTTTGAATTCCAAAATTTATTTATTAAATATTTAAAAACACCACTCCATCCATAGCCATATCGAAGGGTTTCCTTAATAAAAAACAATTCTTCTTTGATTATTTTCATATAAAATCTAATATTTTATCGACTCTCTTCTGCCAGATGTATTCTTGAACATCCTCAAAAGCTTTACTTGCTTTATTATTAGCAAGCTCCTCATTATCAAAAACCCATGCTATTTGGTCAGCCAAGGCCTTTG
>JBBUJJ010000028.1:0-2253 GCA_038054895.1 Patescibacteria group bacterium
GTTGCGCCCCAGTACCATGTTTTTGAAGGTTTAACCGAAAAAGATGTGATCGAAGCGCTCATCGAAGGTATAAAAAAGGGTGAAGTCGAATTTCCAAATGTTGAGATGAATCTGTTGTTTGCTATTGGACGAGAGGTTGATTCCGGAGAAGCGGTCAGATTGGTAAATATTGCCGGAGAATGTGATCGAAATTATGTCGTCGGAATCGGACTTGTTTGCGACGAAGCTGTTCATCCTCCCGAAAAACACAAAGCCATGTTTAAACAGGCCAAAGAATTAGGATTCAAAACCACCTGTCATGCGGGTGAGTGGTGCCATTATTCATTTCAAAAACCTGATTGGGAAAGAGACCGTGATTGGCTTTTAAGAAATATCAGGATTGCCGTTTATGATCTTGGGGTTGATAGATTAGGACATGCAATACCCTTGGCATATGATATGCATCTAATCCAAACCGTTTTGGAAAGAAAAATTGGAGTTGAGGGTTGTCCCGCTTCTAACTTAAGTTCAGGACTAATTTCTGACACAAAGTATCTGAAAATTAGAGAACTTCTGAAAGCCGGCGTTCTCTATTCGCTAAATCCAGATGACGATCTTTTTATGCCCGCTCTAAATGAAGTTTTTCAAATTTGCAATGTCGAATACGGATTTACCGAAGAAGAAAAACAGAAACTGTTACTAAATCCCTGGTTAACCAGATTTGGAAACCGGAAAGAACACAAATTTTAATCCCGCCATGGCGGGTTTTAGTTTTGACATCAATTTATTTTGATGTATAATAATATTACTTTCAGGTACCTTAAAAAACGAGGGTCCCTTGCTATTAAAAAGGGTTGGCAGGTTCTTTTTTGACACTCTTTTTTTCAGGGTTTTTTGTCGTAAACAATACGCCGAATTAGATAAATTCAAATCAGTTATTTATTATGAAACCGAACCAGAAAGATACTTAAATGATTTTCAAAAACCCGGAACAAAACACGAACTTAATTTAAAGAACTTTGCTCTCTGCTATTCTTATGGCCGTGGCAATAATAATTTTGACCATGTTTATAGTGATGCTCCCTATACACTAGTGCTTACTTATAAAAAAGACGGGGCAAGCGAGGTTGAAGCGAATGAGGACGAAGAGGTTGCCTGTATCGGTTTTGAGTTGGTTAATCGGTCCACTATACTTGTTAAACAGATTCAAGGAGTTTCGGGAAAGTTGGCAATTCTCCAACACTTCCGATGGGGAAAAATGCTGCTGAAGGTTGTAATGGACTGGGCAAAGAATGCAGGATTCAAAACGGTAAGGGTAATTAAAGCGGAATCCAGCAAATGGTATCGTGAGTATCGGGCCAAAGACTTTTTTATAAGATATGACGTTACGGCTCGGCGCTCCGGATTCAAGTTTGACGAAAAAGACCAGACCTATGTCCGGATACTGGCATAAACAAGCAAATTTGCTTGTTTTTTAATTTCATCCGACAGCTTACAAAAAGTTGGATTTTTTAGGAAAAATTTGATATAATATAGGATAGATAAATTGAAATGGGGATTATGGTGTAACGGTTAGCACAGCAGTTTGTGGAACTGCGAGCGAGAGTTCAACTCTCTCTAATCCCCCAAAAACATGATATAATTAATTTTATGAATACAAACCAAAAAACAAACGACGATAATGTGCCGGTGGAGATTATTGGTTTAGATGAGTTGGAAAAAGAAGAGCCGGAGGATTCAACGGTAAATACCTCAGACTATGGGGATGACGTAGACGATACAACCCCCGCAGAAGCAGAAGAGACGATTGAGAAAGCAGACGAAATAATAGCCGAAGACGAAAAAGAACACCCCGGGTTTTAGTTGCTAAGCAGAAACCTAAAAATGGCTCCGAGATATTTATTATTCAACAGAGATTGAGGCGCTGATTCTGATGGAGACGGTGGCGGGGGTGGAGCTATCTCTCCTTGCGGCTGTTGCTGAATTTGCGGCATAGGTTCAGATGGCTGGAATTGTCCACCATCAAGAGGGGGCTGTCTTTCAGGTCCTGGTTGTGGCGAAATAACCCTATCACCAACCGGCTGATTAGGCGTGCCGGATTGGTTAAATTCTTGCGGTGGTTGTTGGGATTCTCGAGGCATTTGTCCGCTTGGCGGTGGAGATTGTCCCTCAAACTCGCCGGGCGGACCCATTGGTCTTTGTTCATTTCTATGTTCTTGTCCTTCCGGCGGCGGCATTCCTTCTTGTCTTTCTTGTCCACGCATTTGATTTCTT
>JBBUJJ010000029.1:0-12114 GCA_038054895.1 Patescibacteria group bacterium
GTTACCGACCGGCTTTTAAATCCGGAATACGCCCACGAAAAAGAATATATTGTTACCGTTCAAGAAAAATTGCGGCCGAACTTCAAGCAAAAAATGGAGGCAGGAGTTGATATAGAGGGCTACATGACAAAGAAATGCAGAGTTGAGATACTAAATAATTTTACTTTCAAAATAACCCTGACCGAGGGCAAAAAACACCAAATCAGAAGAATGTGCGTTGCCCTGCACAATCAGGTTACAAACCTCAAAAGAATAAGGATAATGAACATAGAACTTGACAATCTGCCTGCTGGCGGCCACCGGACCATTGGCGGAGAGGAATTGAGTGAGTTTCTAAAAAATTTAGGACTTTAATTCTTTAATCATTGCAGTTTCCCGTCTATTTTTTTCTTGAATTCTTCAAAACTTGGTAAGCCTACTACCTTTTCTCCGTTAATAAAGAAGGATGGGGTAGAATTAACTCCGAGAGCTTGGCCGTCGGAACGATCTTTATTTATTGCATCTTTAAATTCATTCTTGCTTACGGAATCAGTAAACGCTTTGACATCTAATTTAAGCTCTTGGGCATATTTAGCAAATATTTCCAAAGCTTTTGAGCTTCCGGACCACTCATTTTGACGCTCATAGAGCATATCGCTCATTTCCAAGAATTTTCCCTGGGCTCCTGCGGCCTCGGCTGCCTCGGCCGAAACCATGGCATTGGAGTGTTGGGGAAGCGGAAAATTTCTGAAAACAAAATTTACGTTTGGATTATTTTTGTATGTCTCAATTAGCTGTTGGACGATAGAATTAGCGTATGCGCAAGCCGGACATTGGTAATCGCCAAATTCAACAACATTAACCTTGGCCTCTTTCTTGCCGGTCATATAACTTACCTGACCAATTAATAAATTGGGGTCGGCAACGACCGAAGTTCCTGTATTCGTCCGATAGATCAAAAACGCAAACAAGGCGAAAAAGATTACGCCGACGCCTGAAATAATTTTAGCTTCTTTGGTCATGTTTTTTATTTGTTTAATTTTTTATTTATTAATAATACGGCAGTAATAAGGATAAAGGAGAACAGCGACAGGAGGGGTATATCAATAAAGCCAAGCAACTGTATGTATCTGGTAGTGCAGGATATGCCAAAAGTGCAGGGTGTTAATCTCTCTTGTATAACATTATAATACAACAAATTTTGATAAAAAGCAATAGCACCCCCTATTAAGCTTAGCGGCAATGCGTAGTAATAAAAATTCCTGTCTTTTTTAACGATTCCGATGCCGATAATCAAAACCAAGGGATACATGGCAATTCTTTGGTACCAGCAAAGAACACAAGGCGCCAAACCCAAAATTTCACCAAAATACAAACTACTCACCATTGAAGCCACGGCTGTAATCCAAGCGATATATAACATATTTTCCTTAATGAATTTTATCATTTTAATCTTACTGCGCATTATAAACTTTTTTGATGATATTTTCCAGATAACAAAAAGCCTTTTCAGGCTTTAATTAAAACGAAACTCCTAACTCGCGGGACAAATCCTCGGCCTCCTGAACCATGGCACCCAAACCGACCTTAATACCCTCACTCCAAAATTGAGCGTCACAAGGATCAAGACCGAATGGTTCCAAAAGATCAACGGCATTCTTAGTGCCGCCAGCCCGCAAAAGATCCAGATACAACGGTTCAAACCGTTCACCGAGACGTGTTTGCTGAGCAAAAAGACTTTGTGTCAGAAGCTGGCCAAACGCATAACTGTAAACATAAAACGGCCGGTGAAAATGATTAATGTATGACCAAAGAAGGTTTGTATTTTCATAAGTGAAGATATCTCCGTCTTCACCGTAAAATTCTTTCAAGGTTTCTAGCCAAATCATGCTAACCTCTTCAACGGAATGCTTTTTCGGCTCACCCCATTTTTGATAAGACGCATCCATACCATGAAGACGTCTCTCAAAATTCGAAAACCCTATCTGACGAACAACTGTATTCATCGCATCATCAATCGTAGACATGATCAGAGCAAGCAGCGATTTCTTATCGCCTTTTGCGATAAGTTGCTTTTTCAAAAAATTGAAAGTCGTCATTTCTCCAAAAACCGATGCTGTTTCAGCATAGGCAGTCGGGGCACCGAACATGAGAGGTCCCTGGGCCTCACCCGCAAGCAAACCGTGAACTCCGTGGCCAAGCTCGTGAGCTAAGACCATAACATCCCTATTGGAACCAAGGTAATTCAGAAAAGTAAATGATGCTGAAATATTTCCAGGTAAAATAATTGAGTAATTATAAGCTCCCCCGCGTCTACCTTTTTCCGCTGGAGCATCAATTCTTTTTTGTTCCATAGATTTACGGATAAGTCCAGCAAGCGTTGGGCTGAAGCTTTTATAGGCCTCAAGAACGGTCGCCATTGCCTCTTTAAAAGGCACAATCGTAGTATCAGCAAAAGGCGTTGGCGCATTCCGGTCGCTCCACTTGAGATTTTTCAAACCAAGATGAGCGGCCTTAAGCCGGTAAAAACGTCTCGCAAGCGGACCGGCAACATCGCGGACAACTTTATGCAATGCATCAACTACTTCATCTGGAATCCGATTGGATTTATTTTGCAATTCCATTGGATGCTTGTAGACACGCTCACGAATCTCGACCGCCTTGGAACCAACCACCATATAAAACGTCTGGGCTGCGTATTTGGCAAATGGGCCCTTAAGGCCGGTGGAAATAACTTTCAATAGTTCAGCTCTTTCACCGGCATCTTTTGACTCGTTCAATATATGAAGCGCTTCCGTTAATGTTTTCTTTTCTCCATTAAATTCAACCTCCAAATCCGCTTCCAACTCGTCAAAGAAATCACCCCAAGAACTAGCTCCAAATGGTGCCCGCTTCGTAAGGGCCGACTCTACCGGTTCGGTAAGAAAGTGCGGCTTAAAAACGCGAACATGTTCTATCCATGGACGATGCTTGGCCACAATCGGATCGTCATATAATCTGGCAAGGGTCGCGTCATCCAAAGCAACAAGTTCAATTTGAAAGAAAGTTAAGTTCTCGCCAAATTCTCTACATAATACCTTGTCTATTTCAGCCGTCTTTGCTTTAACAGTCGGCTCCGCAACATTTATACTCTGAAGCAAATACAAATATGTCATTACCTTGCTCTCCAGCATATCAATCTCCGAGCGATCTGAAATTGCCTTGCCGAGAGTGCTTGAAAGTTTGCCTTTGTGTAAGACGTTGAATTTCTTAGCCATCTCAACAAGCACGGTCACATCCGCGTCAATTTGGGGATCATCCAAACCAGAATACATAAGGCCAAGATCCCACCTGACTTTTTCTGCTCCGGTATTAGTGTTTGTCATATAATTCCTTTATAAAATAAAAGAACGATTATAAATTTATAACACAGAACAAACATAGCATCAAGTACACTACTTAGGAACACTGGGCGGCGTCCGGCCTTCCAACGCTTCAATAATATTGGTCGCGGCAAGTTCCGACATTTTAGCCCTTGTCTCTTCGGTGGCGGAGGCAATATGAGGCGTCAGAATAACATTATCCAGACCCAATAAGCCCGGCATAACTTTCGGTTCAAATTCAAAAACGTCAATGGCAGCGCCGGCAATAGTTTTCGCATTCAGTGCCACGGCCAAAGCGGTTTCATCAACAATCGGCCCACGAGAAGTGTTAACCAGATAGGCCGTCGGTTTCATAAGCTTGAGCTGGGTCTCGCCTATCAAGTGGTGGGTCTGGGGAATAAACGGAACATGAATACTGACAAAATCGGCTTTCCGTAAAACATCGTCAATTTTTTCAGAAAAAACGGCGCCGTATATTTTTTCAAATTCTTCATTTCTCTTAACATCATAATAAATAACTTTCATATCAAATCCTTTAACCGCATGAAACGCCACGCGGCTGCCAATCCGTCCCAGTCCGATTATTCCCAATGTCTTTCGAGATAAGTCAGATCCCAAAAGAAGCATCGGGGCCCAGCCCACATATTTTCCCGCCCGGACAAATTTATCGGCCTCAACTACGCGATGGGCAATGGCCAGCATCAAGGCAAATGTATGCTCGGCAACGGTATCAGTTAAAACATCAGGCGTATTGGTTATCATAATTCCCAGCCGTTTAGCTGCTTCTCTGTCAATGTTATCAAAACCAACCGCATAATTGGCAAAAATCTTAACTGACGGTCTTGACGCTTCAAGAACATCGGCATCAATCTTGTCGGTTAAAAGACAAAGCACGGCATCGTAATTCTGACCTTTGATAAAATTAATCAGTTCTTCTTTAGAAAGCACCCGGTCTTCCGGACTGACAACAACCTCATAACCGCGCGAAGTTAAGAGTTCAACGCCCTCCTTTGGAATCGTTCTTGTTATAAACACTTTTGGCATAGTTTCATCTTCATTTTAATTTTAAAATCGGCAAACTGCAAGCAACAGGATTACTCTAGAAACGTGAGTGCTTTGCCTTGTTTATCGGCGCGGCCGGTCCGGCCGATGCGATGGACATAATCGTCGTATGTTGCAGGCAAGTCGTAATTGATAACGTGACTTACATCGGCAATATCAAGACCCCGGGCGGCAACATCTGTCGCGACCAAAATCTGGACATGGCTGGCCTTGAACAAGTTAAGCGCTTTCTGCCGGCTAGCTTGGGTTTTATTGCCGTGAATTGATTCAGATTTAAATCCGCGCCTGGAAAGCGTCTGCGAGAGACGCTCCACGCCGTGCTTTGTTCTGCCGAAAATAAGCACCTTGCAGAATTCTGATTTTTTAACCAGTAAATCATGGAGAACTTCTAATTTGTCTTTGCCTCCCATTCGGACAATATCTTGTTCCACATTCTTTGCGGTATCTCTGGTCTTAACAGAAACCTTAATCGGATTCCTTAAAAATTCGTAAATAAGATTGTCTATATCGCGGGAAATCGTAGCGGAAAAGAAAAGCGTCTGCCTCTCCTTGGGCATTTCCCCCATTACAAAACGCATATCATTGATAAATCCCATATCAAGCATCCTGTCGGCTTCGTCTAAGACAATGGTCTTGAATTCGACAAGGCGTATAAAACCGTGTTCAATATGGTCCTTCAAACGTCCCGGCGTACCGATTATAAAGTTATATTGATTTCTTAATTGTGATATCTGGCGGCCCATACTGGCCCCTCCGACGCAACAGACGGAAAAAATTCTCATTCCTCGGGTGAAGCCCTGAAGTTCATTTTCTATCTGTAACGCAAGTTCGCGGGTCGGAACTACGATTAAAACTTTCTCTCTGCGGTTTAAGATAACTTTGTTTATTAACGGTATTAAAAACGCGGCGGTCTTACCGGTGCCGGTATTTGCGACTCCAACCACATCAGAACCGTTCAGGATATGAGCGATAACTCTGTCTTGAATCGGAGTCGGGGTAATATAACCCTTTGATGCAATTGATTTTTTTATGGTCTGGTCAACATTAAAATCCTGAAAATTATGTTCAGGAACGAAATGCTCAACTTCTTCGGTAATTACCGCTTTGTTGATGAATAACGCCGGGTTGATATATTCTCCGGTATTCTTTTTGCGACCACCACCAAAACCAGAAGAACCGCCTCTTTTAAACGCCGGCCTGCCCGAGGAACGGGTTTTGAATCCCCTATTACTAAAATTTCTTGTAGACATGTTTTTTCTAACAATGGCCAAAATTAAAATACGGGCCATATTGTCTCGTGAGTTTTTAGAAAAAGTTTAACCTGTGGATAACCGACTTCGCAAGTCGGTATGTTGATAACTTTGCCATTAGGGACAATTCCCTAACAAAACCCGAAGAGATTTAGTTATAGATACAGTATATATGAAAACAATCTTTTTGTCAATGTTTAGTTATCTTGACGTATGCAGGTTGGCTGTGCACAACTCACCTATACATCTTTAACAGTGAGTAATAGAATTATATTGAGGTTCGGATGCTTGGAGGCACTACCGCAAGGGAAATGTCGTTCAGTAGCAATACTGGGTAGAAAATCCGAGCCTCACCAAGCAAATCAGCAATTGCTGGTTTTTTGGTGCTCAAAAGATATTATTTACCCATATTGTATCACGCTCAAAAGTATGGCACTCCCGAGCGGAACGAGAATATTGTCGTCCAGCAGAAAAGAGAATTGGTCTAATATGGCTACCGCTACCGAGCCGAAAACTATCATTCCAAACGGCAAAGTAAGCGGTGTGAGGGAACGAAGAAACAGACCGGCAACAAAAGATATCGTAAATACGACGATAACCCCGGCAATGGTTTTATCGCCAAGAATGGGCCGTTGAGGCAGAAAACGGATTATTCTGCTGAATGGCGCAAAGGTATCACCCAAGATAAAGAACGATAAGCTTATCACTGCAACTTCCATGGAAAACCAATTGATTATTATCAAAGTACTTAATAAGAATAAGCTATAACCCGACAAACGTTTTCTCTCTTTCGCCCGCGCAAACATCTTTTGTTTTAAATATTTTTCGTTAAAAGATGGGCTTAATAAACGAACAAGGTCAATGAGAAGAGCAATTCCCAAAAGAATAGCTACCAACACAACAACAATTATCTTTGGCATCGCAAGCAAGCTTAAAGGAAATACCAAAGCGCCAAGTTTTAATAAATGCCTTATAGGCAATCTCATTTTGCTTGTGGATATACTCAAGCTATAAATAATAAATCCAATGACCAAAAGAAGGGCACCTATTGAGCGTGTATAGAAAAGGGTAATAAAACATAGTCCCGCTAATGAAGCCACGCCCCTACCGCCCCGGAACCCAAGATAAAATGGCGCGATATGGCCGATTACTCCGGCCAATCCGACAAGAATTGCCATATCCGGACCGAGCCATTGAAGACTTAAATAATAAACCGTCGGTGTTTTTAAAAAATCAAAAAGCGTCGCAATGACGCCATAGACAGGCCCGACGACAAAATACGTATTGGTTGCTCCGGTGTTATGATTTCTGTAATCCCTGATATCTATTCCCTTGACTAAGCGACCAAAAAAATAGCCCGGCGATAAGGAACCGATGAGATACCCGAAAAAAAGAAGTAAATAAAATTCTGACATAAATCGGCTTTCTCTTTATTCCGTGGTCTTGCCGTCAAAATGCTCCTCGTTGGCTTCGGCAACCTCTTTGGTTGTGTGGACAGTGCCGTCTTTGTGATTCGGCGGAGAATAGACAGTGTAGAGTTTCATTTCCTCTGTTTCTGAAGTGTTTATAATATTGTGTTTGGTTCCGGCGGGAACTACAACGCAAAAACCATCAGCGAGTTCATACTCCACATCATTTAAAACAGTCTTGCCATGTCCCTTCTCTACTCTAATAAATTGGTCCAACTGATGAACCTCTTCGCCTATTTCTTCTTTGGGAAGAAGAGACATTACCACCAACTGACTGTTTTTGGCAGTATACAAAACCTTCCTAAAATTTTTATTATCCAATGAGTCCTTTTCAATGTTTGTTACGTATCCCATAATATTAGTTATTAAGCCGCAAGCCAGCCGCCATCTACATAAAAAGTGGCGCCGGTTACATAACTCGCCTCTTCTGATGCCAAAAAGACAACCATCGCCGAAACCTCTTCCGGTTTGCCGATTCTTTTGAGAGGAACCCCCGCAAGCATTGCATCCATGGCTTCTTTGGGTATTTGGGCCGCGGCAACCATAGGCGTATCTATTGCACCTGGACCAATAGCATTAACATTAATTCCCAACGATGCCCATTCATCCGCCAAGGTCTCCGTCATTCCAATAATTCCGCCCTTTGAAGCGGTATAATGCGCTCCACCGGAAATGCCAACACCAACGCCGCCTGAGGCCACGGAAGCAATGTTAATAATCCGGCCCCATTTGTTTTTCGCCATTTCTTTTGCCGCTCTTTGGGCACAGAAAAATTCCCCTTTAAGATTGATGTCAATTGTTTTGTCCCATTCTTCTTCGGTTAATTCAAGCGCGACTTTTGGGGCATAAATCCCCGCATTATTAACCAAGATGTCCAATCGCCCGAATTGTTTAACAACTTTGTCAAAAACAGCGTCAATATCGGCCTTATTTAAAACATTCATTTTAAAAGCTACCGCTTCGCCGCCCAACGACTTAATCTCGTCTACTACTAGCTGACACCCTTCCTGATCAATGTCGGTTACCGCCACTTTTGCGCCTTGCCTGGCCAAAGCTAAAGCATGGGACTTGCCCATTCCTTGACGCGCGCCGGTCACTAATGCGATTTTGTCTTTAAGTTCAAACATGTTTAATAAATTAATTGTTTATTTAATTGTTTATTTAAATTATATATCCACTTTACTGCGTTTCTGAAGCCAAGAATCCAATCCCAAGAAAGTGCCGGCATTTGAAGCAAACAAGACAAGAAAAGCAGTTATATAGATTATGTGTTCGTCAACTAAAAAAGAGTGGGGGGCAATATATGGAAACTCCAATACGGGTAAGTAATACAAGATCATTAGAAGTATGCCTCCCAAAGAAGCCCACCTCACTAATAAACCAGAAATAAGAGCCACGCCGACAAGAGTAAGACCCCACTCATTCACGAGATTTACCCAGCCAAGATTGCCAGCACTTGCAAACCATTGGAAAAGTCCTGGAAACGTCTTGGCACTATTCAAGTATCCCGCAGCCGACCAACTGGGATTCAAAACCTTTGTTATTCCGGCGTAAAAAAACAATACGCCCAATGCGACCCGAGACAAAAACACCGCCATTTTTAGTTGATTGTTCATGAGTTAATTTTAACACATGAAATTGTGTTTAAAACAGAGTTGTGAACAAGGCCTATACTGAGGCACCGATGGCTTCACTTAAATTTTTATAGCCGTCTTTTTTGAGCAACTTTACTAATCCCCTATTTATGACGCCTATTTGCTGGGGACCCCCATAAACCATACCGGTAATAAGCTGCACCAATGAAGCGCCTAATTTTATCTTTTGATAAGCATCCTCTGCTGTGAACACACCGCCACAACCTATGATAACAAACCTATCGCCATAGTTCTCGTGTGCATGCCGGATAAGCTGATTGGATAATTCAAATGTCGGTCTGCCGCTGAAGTTACCCTTGCCAGCTTTAGCAACCTCCCCCGAGTCCAAGTGAGGGTTGTTCCGGTTCTTGACCAGGTTAGAAAATATGAGACCGCGTATAAAATTAAAGGGCAAAGCTGTTTTGACCAGAGCATCTATTTCTTCCACTGTGCGTTCAGCGGGCATTTTGATAAATACCGGCCGGCTAATATTGAACCCTGAAAGCTTGATCAAAATTTTTAGAAGACCCCCGGGTTCGTCCGGCCTTTCTTCAAAAGTGTTTATGTTTATAAGGTTAGGACAGCTGATATTGAGCTCGAAATAATCGAAAAACAAATTTTGATTAGCCTTTCTGAATCCGCTGGCTATATCATTAACCAACTCATCAAAATCGACATATTGACGATTGGTACAGCCGATGCTCATACCAACTGGCCCATTTCTATGATGTGAAATATGACTAAGGACATAATCCATGCCAGCGCTCTTGAAACCTTTGTTAACCAACAAAGCACGTGATTTAGGCAAGCGGCCCAGCATCGGAGCAGGATTGCCGGCATATGGCCGGTCTGTGACCGTACCTATGCTTTGGAATCCAAAACCAATACTGGGCAATATGTTTATGAGCTGCCCATTGTAATCAAATCCGGCGGCAAGACCGATAGGATTCTTGAAACTTATGCCAGCAACTTCCTGCCAGAGCCGAGAACTTTCATACGAAAAAATACTATGAATTAACCATCGAATGGTTGCTGATGAACCGCACCGCTCGCCCATCAAAAGAAACCATTCGTGGACACTGTCAGCCGGAAATTTGAATAAAATTGGTTTTAAAAGGAAACGATAAAAAATTGAGGTTATGTAGGACATTTTGGCTGCCGGGTCAGGGATCGAACCTGAAGTCTTCTGCTCCAAAGGCAGACGTGTTACCAATTACACCACCCGGCAATATTTAGTAATTTTACAACAAAAAAGATGTTAAATCAACGTCTTATTGTGATTAAACTTAATGTCCCAATAATTCCAATACCGCCAACTCTAACGGCAGCTGAACTACCGGAGATGTCTTAATTTCGTTTCGGGCCGAGGTGAAAAGATTTATCATTTTTACGAGTTTGGCTCCATCAATCTGCCAGTTGACCATCGGCTCTTCTCCCATCGCCGTTAAGGTCGCCGGATTAATTTTAGACATCAAAACCTTTCTGATATATTCAATAAAATCCTTCGTAAAATGCTCCAGGTCTATTCCTGATTCATGAATCTTTTGGATAAACTGGAGAGCCGAAACCTTGTCGTTAGCGACAAGATAACCGAAAAACTCGGGATGGTATTTGAAAGGAACTAGTCCGAGAGCATCGTTTACTTCATCAACGCTTATTTTACTCTGGTACGAACGAAACTTGGAAAGAGAAACTTCGGCATCGCGGAGCGCGCCGTCAGAAGCGGCAGCAATCGCCTTCAAGCCTTCGTCTTCAATATTAATTTTTTCAGCTTTTGCGATTTCTTTTAACTTTATAAAAATCTGACCTGGGATTAAGCGTCTGAAATCAAACCTCTGAACCCTTGAAAGAACCGTCGGTAGAATTTTATGCGGTTCGGTGGTAGCAAGAATGAAGACAACATGGCTTGGCGGTTCTTCAAGAGTTTTTAATAAAGCATTAAACGCGGATTTAGAAAGCATATGCACTTCATCAATAACAAAAATCTTATAGCCCCCGCTCGGAGCGGCGACAGTTGCCGAATCGGTCAGTTCGCGAATATTCTCAACGCCCGTCTGGGACGCGGCGTCTATCTCAATCATGTCCATGAGATTGCCCTGATTAACACCAACACACGAATTGCATTCATTACACGGTTCCCCGTTTTTTATCTTCTTACAGTTCAGTGCCTTGGCAAAAATTCTCGCAAGAGTTGTTTTCCCTGTTCCTCTCGGTCCGGTAAATAAATAGGCATGGCCTATCCGGCCAGTCGTTAACGCACCTTTGAGTGTTTTAACCACATGCTCCTGCCCAACCACCTGGGCAAACGTCTGCGGCCTGTATTTCCGATACAACATGTTTATACAATATACAAAAAATTGCTTGCATGCAATTAAGTTTAGAAATCCAGTCACCTTAAGACCGGCCTCTGGTCTTGTCTGTTTTTTTTGTTGTTTTCATAACATAGAACGATTGTCGAGTGTTATTATTATTTTTGTATCGTACGATACAAAAATAATAATGGGGTTGCGTTTAAAATAGTTTCATAAAAACAAAGAGGCTCCGCAGCGGCTATTTTTTGAACACCGCCACCTTGAATCCGACAAAACTGAATATCAAAGCGACTGCCGAACCAGCTACGGCTCCGATATTGGCCCAGACCGCAGGGCTTAATCCTCTAAATGGGTCAACAAAATTTACTATTAAAGATGCCAGTCCATCGTTTATGAGGATAGAAACAATGGCAACGCTCATAAATTTTGCAAACTCAAATCCCCCTCCGCCTTCAGCAGATTCAAACGCCCAATATTTATTCCAGAAATAGCTCGGAATAATAGCTGACACAAAAGATATTGCCTTAAAAACCGGATACCATCCTCCAGCTGATATTCCTGTATTGGCAATCAAAAGATTAAGAACACCGAAATCAACCGCCGCATTTGTAAATCCGATGGCCGCAAACTTACCGAATTGATTAAAAAAGGTCAGCCATTTTCCTAAAAAATATCCGAAATTAACACCCATAATCCACAATACTGGAATAAACAACAAGAGCCAGGCAAAAGAAATATCCTTAAATTTAACCACGTCTAAAAAATTAAATATCTGCCACGCCGCAAAACCGGTAATACAACCTGTGATAATACTGAAATAGAAATCTTTTTTACTGAAGACCATATTTATTTCTGGATAATTCTTTAAGCTGTGGCACTAATTCTAAATTAGCCAAAGGAGGCGGGTCAATTTTAACGTTAAACGGCCTCGCTGTTTGATTATTTATAAGCAACTTAGCATAGCAATTAAAATTATCAATATTCAGAAGATCTTGAGAACTAAAAACAGGATCAAATTGATTTTTTAGAAATTCGGCATCATCGGC
>JBBUJJ010000030.1:0-5967 GCA_038054895.1 Patescibacteria group bacterium
TTTACTCCGTGGTTATCCATGAGGTTAGCCATGGCCTTATGGCCGATTCTTTGGGTGATCCTACGGCAAAGAATCTTGGCCGTTTGACCTTGAACCCTCTAAAACATTTGGACATGTTCGGTTCGGTATTGTTGCCGTTGTTATTGTTCATAGCACGTGCGCCGTTCATTATTGGTTATGCTAAGCCGGTGCCATACAACCCCCAGAATTTGAGCGACAAGAAATACGGTCCGGCCAAAGTTGCCTTTGCCGGTCCGGCTTCCAATATTGTTCTGGCTTTGATATTTGGATTGAGCTTGCGTTTAATGCCCGACATATTTACATCCTCTTTAATACCCGAACTGTTTTCTTTTATTATTCTTCTCAATCTTGTTTTGGCTATTTTCAATCTTTTCCCCATACCGCCGCTTGATGGCCACTGGCTTTTGATGACCTTTCTTCCTGCTCGGTTCAACGCCCTGAAAGTTTTTCTTTACAGGTATAGCCTACCGCTCCTATTCGTATTCATAATATTTATTTTCCCGCTGATATTCCCCTTGGTCTCAATTTTGTACAAACTCATAACGGGGATTAATTTGTAATTTGACACACTCAATTTTTTTTTGGTTATTTTATAAAGGGTACATTTACAAGGGAAAACAAGGAGTTGTGATGGACGCTAATTGACGAGCGAAACATGCTTCAGAAATTATTTAAAAGGAAACAGAGACCACGCAATAGCCACACTACAACAAACATTCATTGCTAATGATGTGCGTACTGTGCCAAATAACGAGGAAATGGTTTTTAATCAATTTCCAGAATGGAACGGAGTTTGGATGTGTACTAAGGGTTGTACCTACAGATTCTGCGGGTATCACGAAGGCGAATGTCATTTCGTCCTAAAATCGCCAGAAGAGATTAAGCGATTGAGGGATGAAGCTGACGGGAAGAAATGAGGTGCTACTGAAATAATTGACAGTTGGCTCAATTGTTTGATATACTCCATAAGACCTAAGGGTCTTATTTTTTATGCCGACATTCAGACAACTTTTGAAAAGTCCAAGAAGAATAGCCAGAGCGAAAACCAAGTCGCCGGCTTTGATTTACGGATTTAATTCTTTAAAGAACAGACCGGTTTATTACCCCGCGCCTTTTAAGAGGGGAGTTTGTTTATCGGTTAGGACAACTACTCCGAAGAAGCCGAACTCCGCTTTGAGAAAAATCGCCAGAGTCCGTCTGACCAATGGAATGGAAGTTACCGCTTATATCCCCGGAATCGGCCACAATCTCCAGGAACACTCGGTGGTTGTGTTGCGAGGCGGAAGAGTGAAGGACTTGCCGGGTGTGCGCTATCACATAGTGAGAGGCGTTTTGGATTCGAGCGGTGTTGAAGGTCGAAAACAACAGAGAAGTAAATACGGAGCAAAGAGACCGAAATAATTTTGCATAGCAAAATTATTTCTATATTTAAATATTTAAACATTAAAACATGCGCAGACCAGTAAAACATAAAATACTCGTAGAGCCGGATTTGAAATATTCATCTCTTTTGGTTGCCAAATTTATAAATAAAATCATGTACTCCGGTAAAAAAGCGATTGCCATGAAGATTGTTTACGGAGCTCTTGAAAGAGCCGAAAAGAAATTAAGCAAACCGGCTATGGAAATCTTAGATCAGGCCATCGCCAATGCTAGCCCCCAAATGGAATTGAAGTCGCGCCGAATCGGAGGAGCCAATTATCAAGTGCCTATTGAAGTTAGGCCGGAAAGAAAAACAACTTTAGCTATCAGGTGGATTGTTGATTCTGTCCGCGGCCAGAAAGGAAAAGCTACGGAAGAGAAGCTCGCCGATGAATTAATGAATGCGTTTAATAATACCGGAGGAGCGGTCAAGAAAAAAGCCGATACTCACCGAATGGCAGAGGCCAACAAAGCATTTGCTCATTTTGCGTGGTAAGTATTTGTCCAAGAGGACAAGTGTTTTACACGAAGTCCGATTGGCAACAAATGCTTATCCCGCTCTTTAGAACATCAATTTATATTAAGCTTGTTTTTTTAAGAAAAGCTTCTATGATTAGCTCCAACAAAAACGAGATGGGTATGAACCATGACGAGAGCATTTGATGTTTAAAGGGCCGGGATATTGTGGCAATATGGTTGCGCCTCGAACTTAGTCAAACACAAAAGTTTTTAAAAAAGAGGGGTAATCTAGAATCAGAGATTGCGAAGCTTGAGCTTGCGGAGGAACTTACGGAGCTCGACGGAGCGAGTAAGAGGCAAAATTTCAGCAGAAATTTATGCCGTGTCCGACGCTGGCTCAAGCTGAGCAATAAAATAATATTATGAGAGATTACGCGATAGATAAAACTCGGAACATCGGCATCATCGCTCACATTGATGCCGGAAAAACAACCGTTTCTGAACGGGTGCTTTTTTATACCGGTGTTTCCCATAAAATAGGAGAAGTTCATGAAGGAGATACGGTCATGGATTGGATGGAACAAGAAAGAGAGAGGGGAATCACTATTACTTCGGCTGCTACAACAGCTTTTTGGGCTCCTTTAGGATTTCCAAAAAATAAAGACAATGAGTATAAGTTTAATCTTATAGACACTCCCGGGCACATTGATTTTACTGTTGAGGTAAAACGCTCTTTGAGAGTGTTAGACGGCGCGGTTGTTGTTTTTGACGGAGTGGCCGGGGTGGAGCCCCAGTCGGAGACAAATTGGCGCTATGCCGATGATTACAAAGTACCGAGAATTTGTTTTATCAATAAGCTTGACCGTCTTGGCGCTTCTTTTGAAAGGTCCTATCAGTCAATTCTGGCCCGACTGACTCCCAATGCTGTTAGGATGCAAATACCCGATGGAGAAGAAGACAAGTTTCAGGGTGTAGCCGATCTTTTGACCCAAAAATATTATATTTTTGAAGGCGAGCATGGAGAAAAAGTAGTTGAACAACCAATACCGGAGCATATCGTAGAAAAAGTAAAAGAACTTCACGGTGTTTTGGTTGAGAAAATTGTTGAGAACGATGACGAGGCCATGAGCCAATATCTTGAAGGAAAAGTAATCCCGATAGAAAAATTAAAAGAAATTTTAAGAAAAGCCACTATCGAAAATAAAGTAGTCCCTGTGTTTGCGGGCTCGGCGCTCAAAAACAAAGGAGTTCAATTCGTGCTTGATGCGGTTGTTTATTATTTGCCTTCACCGGTTGATGTGCCTCCTTTAACAGCGCATGACGCCAAAACAGGAGAAGATGTAAAATGTGAACCCTTAGACGATGTTCCGTTTACAGCCCTTGCCTTTAAAGTTGCAACTGACCCCTATATGGGTCAGCTAACGTTTTTCCGTGTTTATTCTGGAACTTTAAATAGCGGGTCTTATGTGTTGAATACAACCAGCGGTCAGCAGGAGCGTATCAGTCGTTTAGTTCGAATGCACGCTAACGAAAGAAAAGAAATCAAGGACGTTCTGGCCGGAGATATCGTAGCAACAGTAGGAATGAAAGCCACGCGAACAGGTGATACTCTTTGCGACCCCGAACACCCGGTTTTTCTGGAGAGGATTGAATTTCCTGAACCGGTTATTTCTTTGCGCATTGAACCGAAGACCAAAGCCGACCAGGAAAAGATGGGCATATCGCTTAAAAAATTATCCGACGAAGACCCCACTTTTAAAATAAGAAGCGATGAAGAAACCGCGGAAACCATTATTTCCGGAATGGGAGAATTGCATCTGGAAATTATTGTGGACCGCATGAAGAGAGAATTTGGAGTTAATGTAAATGTCGGCCGTCCGCAGGTAGCTTACAAAGAAACTATTTCTGATAAATCCCAAGCCGAAGGTAAATACATTAAGCAATCCGGAGGCCGTGGACAATATGGCCATGTTTGGTTGCGCGTGGAACCCAAGGAGCGGGGAGCGGGCTTTGAATTCATTGATGCCATCAGAGGCGAATCTATTCCGGAAGAATTTATTACTCCGGTTGAAAAAGGAGTTAAGGAAGCGCTGGATAAGGGTGTTATTGCCGGATTTCCTATGGTTGATATGCAGGTTACGCTATATGATGGTTCTTACCACGAAGTTGACTCGTCTGAAATTGCTTTCAAAATTGCCGGAGCCATGGCGCTTCAAGAAGCTGTTAAAAGAGCAAAGCCGATTTTGCTGGAACCGATCATGAAAGTGGAGATTATTGTTCCGGATTCTTTCATGGGTGAAGCAACTGGAGATATTTCATCTCGAAGAGGTCAGATATTAAGTATTAAGGATAGAAGTCCGATGAATTTGAAGGTTATTGACGCCAGAGTTCCGCTGTCAGAAATGTTCGGCTATGCCACTTCTGTTAGGTCCTTGACCGAAGGACGCGGTACATTCAATATGGAGTTTGACCATTACGAACCGGTACCGAATAATATCGCGGAGTTAATCAAGGAAGGGAAGAAATAAACTCTCCGCCATTTCTGAATAGTTCACACAACCTCTACGCGTACGGAGGGAGACGCCTTTTTAAAAATTTACTAATTTTGTAAAAAGTGTCCCCCTCCGCTGGTTGATTCGGTATTATATGACGATTGGCAATAGAAGTTCAAATTTTCTCTGATAACAAAAAATCAAGTTAGACCTTGATTTTTTGTTGGGATATGGTATGATTTAGGCCGTTCGTTAACATGCTCCGGATGGAAGGTCTGCATTCCGCAGAATGGCCGTTCGCAGCCACAACCACCGTTGGGACAGATATCTTACTAGGACGGTCCTTGTAAGGATATCTTTGGGCCCAGAGCTGGAGGTGTCAGATGATTTCTTTTCACGGAGTCGCAGTTGCATTTGGCCTTTTTTGTTTTCTACTCTTAGGTATAGGGATAATTTTGCCAGTCTTCTTTCATGGAACAGCCACGAGATTTCGTACTTGGCTCCAGGGCTCGCGGACGAGCTACTATATCAATTCGACGGGTATGGTCGCTCATACTCATTGGAGATTAAGAACCGTCAATCAGTGGAAGATCTATGGCGGTGTCGATATTGATGCATCTGTAATCGAGATTAGTAGTGGCTTCTGGCGTCGACGAAGTGCAATTTATGGTCCAGCGGCAAAAAACTGGAAGATTGCTGGGATTTACCGCATCATGATGGAAGTTGATTGTGTTGAGCTGGAAGGCCTATCAGGTGTTCCAGTTGAGACAGCCCTCAAGATCATCAACGCTTATCCGTCGCTTCAGGCAATGCTTGACCGGATTGCCGAGCTGGAAAAGAACCTTAAGGTTGCCAATACTCGACGCGTAGAGCTAAGAGCTATGGTCAGAGCACTTCTCGAAGTAATTCAAGGTGATCGACAAAAGTATCGTTCACAGGCAGCTCAACACATCCGAGTGTTTTTGGAAGAAGTAGAAGCGCAAGCGACAATGATGAATGAACCTAATCCTTCCATAGACCAAATAGAATTTTGGAAAAAAGTTGCCATTATTAATACTTAGTGGCTCGGCGCCGAGGATTGTCGTAAGACATCCAAGGCGCCTTTTATTTTTTTTACTTTTGTTTGTTGTTTTACCAATAACTTATTTTGGGTTCGTACGAAACAGAAATAAGTTATTAAACGGATAAAGTCGAGGGGTCCAAATGTTAACAAATGTTAAAAACCGAGCTTTTAACATTGGTGTGTGCCTTTTTAAAATTAGTAAAATTTTTAAAAGGTGCACCCCGCAGTCATGCATAGAGGTTGTGTGAACTATATTCTTGCGGTCATACGACCACTGCTCCGCTTTGCGGGTTGCATTTTGTAATATATTTCTATAATATAACTTCATTCATATGAATGTGGATGAACTCAAAAAATTGGTTAAGCATTCTACGGCGGTTTTGGTTCTGGATAACGGCGAACCGTCTTTTGCTATTTTAAGCTATGAAACGTATAAAGACCTGGTTTTGGGAGGCAAGGAAAAAGAGAAGGAAATCAAGATAAATCATGCAGTTACAAACGGAATAGATC
>JBBUJJ010000031.1:0-7365 GCA_038054895.1 Patescibacteria group bacterium
AGACCGTTTGGTTTCGAGGGTAACACAATGCTTAAATTGATTGATAATTTGCTTAGTCAACAAATTTTAGCCGGAAAATCCTGAAGTTTTATGAAGGAGGAACGGATGCTAAAATTTGTTAAGCAAATTGAGACTAATTTAAGCATTTGTCCGAAGAAGACCGGAGGTCGTAATCCAATAGGTCGGAGATGGGCGGGGTTGAGCGATTATTTAATAAACAACGCGTAAACAATCCCCGCTCCGAACATGAAGATGAGGAGATAATAAATAAACTTTGGAAGTTCTAAGCTGTATTCCGGCACCCGGTCCCCTTTGGATTTTGATTTGATGTAAACGAAGGTTAAGACAATCCCTTCAAGCCCGATAGCAACCGAACCGGCCAAACTTATGATATCTATAAAAGTACGCAGACCCCCCAAAAACAGAACCAGGGGCGGAGCAATAACCAAAAACCATGCCCGCTTTCTCGGAACACCATAGTCCAGGTGAAACATCTCCAAAAAGGCCGAACCAAGCATTAAATAACCGGTACTCACCGCCAAAATTCCAAAAAGCGAACCAAGGAAGATTATCTTACCGCCTAAAAATTCATACAAACCCGATATAGCATCGGGCGTAGTTATGTCTCCCGATATACCAAGGACCGTAAAAGCAAAGAGTAAGTAGAGCGCGCCAGTTAAAATAACTGCCAACAAAATGGACTTGCGAAAATTATTCTCCTGATTATTTAATATGCTTCTCTGAATAGGAATGGCTGAAAATCCGGCAAAAGCAAACAATAGAACGCCATAGGGCAAGAACCAAAATTCCGGCTGGATACCGGTAAAATTAGATAAATTAATCTTATTTATGCCGACACCAAAAATTAAAAACACCACCACAATAAACAGGCCGACCAAAAGCAACTCAACCCAGGATATTCTTTTAATACCGCGCAGAATTAAAATTGAGAGAATGATAAAAAACATTAAGCTATATGAGGTCGGTGACGTATAAAAAACTGAAGAGAATATATTGTTCAAAAAGTCACCGGCAATGACCATATAGACCAGCAGAGCGGAATACAAAGACAGTGAAACGGAAAAAAATATTAACCTCTTAAACCATATCCCCAAATATTTGTTGGTATAACCGGTTATCTGATGTTTTTCGTGGGTTCTTAAAACCACTTCACCATACATAAGATTTAAAAGAAGCGTGATAAAACCGATTAATATCAAAAATGAAAAACCGACCCAAAAGCCGGCTTTAGCAAAAGCAAAAGGAATTCCAAAAACCCCAACTCCTACCATGGTTCCTATCAGAACAGCGGTGGCGTAAAGAAAGTTTTTATTTTTCAGAGAGGTGGTTGTGATGGGGAGTTTCACTATTATTCAATTCGCCAAAAATTCCTTCGTGTTTATAGCGAATATCGCGAGTTAGATATTTTTCTACCAACCAAAGCCCGGCTAAAACAATGTATACAACAACAGTAGTTATCACCGCTTCCTGATAAAACCCAAATCCGCTGGCAATACCTATTGCCGCTACAACCCACAAACTGGCGGCCGTAGTCGTGCCTTCGATACGGTTCTCCCTTCTTAATATAGTTCCCGCTCCTATAAAACCTATTCCCACCATGATATTTGATATCAGGCGATAATCAAAACCTTGTTGTCCTCCAACCGAAGGAAAAGTAAAAAATAATTTTATGGAAATAACGACTAATAGCGCCGACCCCAATGAAACAAGGGTGTGGGTTCTTAATCCGGCAACTTTTCCCGAACGCTCTCTTTCAAAACCCACGGCTCCGCCAAGAACAGCGGCAACCAATAACCTCAAAATCATCGTCCAATCCAAATACGCCAATAATTGCGTCATTAAACAATAATAGTCAAATATTAATTAACAATCAAGCACTTGTACTCCAGCTCCAGCCCCAGCCCCAGTCCCTTCTTCATCACATCTCCGCGGTTGGAACAAAATGAGGACTCATTTCCTAAATATGCGAGAGCGCTTCGCTAATTCGCGTATTTACTCATTCGTCCTCTATTCTTGTTGCCCAACCGCTTCAAGGAGTGATTCAGAAGGGACCGGGGCTTCGGCTCAATGAGTAAAACCCGGGCCGCCTAAGACCGTTTGGTTTCTTCGGATGACATAACGCTTAAATTAATTGAAAATTTGGCTATTTAACAAATTTTAGCCGGAAAATCCCCGCCAGCTGGCGGGGAGGAACGGTTGCTGAAATTTGTTAGCCAAATTGAAAGTTAATTTAAGCGTTTGTCCGAAGAAGACCGAAGGCGCAACCAAGAGGTCGATGGCGGCTGGGGTTTTGCGAAGATTGGGGCCGGGGGCTGGAGCGACTATTTGAGAGCAACTTTCAAGACATCGTCCATTGTTTTGACGAAGACGAATTTCAGGTCTTTTTTGACTTCTTTGGGAATATCTTCCAGGTCTTTCTTGTTATCATTGGGGGCAATAATTGTTTTTATTCCGGCGCGGTGCGCGGCAAGTACCTTCTCTTTGAGTCCGCCTATTTCAAGCACCTTTCCGCGCAAAGTAACCTCCCCAGTCATAGCAACTTCTTTTCTTACCAGTTTTCCCAAGAATAACGAAACCAAGGCCGTTGTCATGGCTGTTCCAGCAGATGGACCGTCTTTTTTAATCGCGCCGGAAGGAACATGGATGTGAATATCATCTTTAGTAAAATCCTCTTTGATTCCCCTTTTTGCGGCATATGTTCTGGCGTAACTTAAACCGGCTTGAGCGGACTCTTTCATTACCGAACCCAGCTGACCAGTCAAGATCAATTTCCCTCGGCCAGGCATTTTAGAAACCTCTATGAAAAACACTTCGCCGCCCACCGGAGTCCATCCTAATCCGGTCACAACCCCAACTTCATCTTTGGTCTCCGCCAATTGGTGAGTATATTTAACCGGTCCCAAATATTTGTGGATGTCTTCTTTTGTTACAACAACTTGTTTATTGGAATGTGACTCAACCAGTTTTCGGGTTACCTTTCTGATAACGGAAGCCAATTGCCTTTCCAGCTCCCTGACTCCAGCTTCGCGGGTATGTTTTCTGATAATATCGGCAAGGGCGGAGTCCTGAAAAACCAAGGCCTTTTTCTTGAGACCGTGGTCTTTAAACAATTTTGGCAAAAGAAAATTTTTGGCAATATGGAATTTTTCCTCTTCCGAATATCCCGGAAATTCTATTATCTCAAGGCGGTCCCTCAACGCCGGAGGAATGGTGTCCAAAATATTGGCAGTTGTGATAAACATAACATCAGACAAATCATAGGGCACCTCTAAATAATGGTCGGAAAAAGAGTGATTCTGTTGGGGATCCAGCGCCTCCAATAGCGCGGCTGATGGATCGCCCCGAAAATCCATTCCAATCTTGTCTATCTCATCAAGCATAAATACAGGATTTTTAACCTTTGAGCTATTTATCCCTTGAATGATTCTCCCCGGCATAGCGCCGACATATGTCCGGCGATGACCCCTAATCTCCGCTTCATCTCTCAATCCGCCGAGAGAAACCCTGATAAATTTCCTACTCAAAGCTCTGGCAATTGACTGACCGACGGATGTTTTGCCTGTGCCGGGCGGGCCAACAAGACATAATATCGGTCCTTTTAATTTACCCACTTGTTTTTGCACGGCCAAGTATTCCAGAATTCTTTCTTTAACTTTATTAAGTCCGTAATGATCTTCGTTTAATATTTTCTCCGCTTCTTTCAAGTCAATCTTTTCTTTGGTCTTTTTTGACCAAGGCAATTCGGTAAGCAAATCAAGATAAGTTCTCAAGTAGGAAACTTCCGGATTGAAAGATGGCATTTTACCTAGACGATTTAATTCTTTAATGGCTTTATCTTTAGTACTTTTTGGCATTCCAGCCGAGAGAATTTTGGATTTCAACGTATCCATCTCGTCTTTTTCGTCTTCTACGCCAAGTTCTTTTTCAATGCTTTTTAACTGCTCCCGCAAGAAAAGCTCTTTCTGCATTTTACCGATTTGCTTCCTGGTCTCTTTGGTGACGATCTTCTCCGCCTCCATTATTTCCATCTCACGGACAAGAAAAACATTCATCTCCCTCAAAGCGTCTATCGCGCTTTCCAATTCAAGGATTCTTTGCTGGTCTTCTATTCCTAAATTTAGATTAACCGTCATTAAACTTAAGATCTGCTCGGTATCTTTAAGCTGAAGCATCATGTAAATAATCTCCGGCAATATCGTCGGAAACGTGCGGGCTTCCGAAATTGTCCTGAATTGTTCTATCGCCCGCCTCAAAAAGGCCTTCTCTTCAAGGTTGTTTCTCAATATCATATTGAATGGTTGGGCTTTAACTTTGAAAAACGGCTCCTCGCTCACAAAGTCGCTTATCCTTGCTCTGACCAGTCCCTCAACATCAATCTTTGAAGAGCCGTCGGGCAATTTGAAGACCGAAACAATCCTGCCGATGGTTCCAATCATAAAGACATCTTTCCGGCCGATGTTGTCTTCAATATTCTTTTGAGTCGCGAAAAACACAAGCCGTTCGTGGGCTAAAGCATCTTCAAGAGCGACCACCGATTTGGGCCTTTGAACAATAAGAGGGATGACCACCTTGGGAAACAAAACGGTATTCTTGAGAGCTATAAGTGGTAGCTGCTCGGGGATTAAAATGTTATTAGCTTTAAAATCAGCCATATAATCAAGAATATAACACGGGTTTTACTAAAAATCAAGATTAGTAATAGAACTCTTCCCTCGGAGGAGCATTTTTTACTATTTCAAAGGCTTCTTCGGCTGTATCGACAATCGCATAAAGCTTCAAGTCCTCCTCATCAATAGCATGTATTTTACCGAAAATTTCTTCCTGAAGCCAAACGTGGATTGGGTTCCAAAATTCTTTTCCCACCAGAACCACTGGAATTTTGTCAGATATTTTTTTGGTTTGTATTAAAGTTAAAATTTCGAAGACCTCATCAAGTGTACCGAGTCCTCCCGGAAAAAACACATAAGCCCGAGCCGCATAAGAAAGCATCAATTTTCTTACAAAAAAATAGTGAAAAGCAGTGCTTTGACGCACAAATGGATTAATTCTCTGTTCGGTCGGAAGCTTGATATTCAATCCTATTGATTCCCCATCGCCCTCTACGGCACCCTTATTTCCCGCTTCCATAATGCCCGGACCTCCGCCGGTGACAACCGCAAGGCCTTCTTTTGCCAACATAGTCCCCAATTTTCTTGCTTCTTCGTACCATCTCTCACCTTCCTTAAAACGGGCCGAACCAAAAAAGGTAACAGTTTTGTCAAAATCAGCCAAAAACTGCCAGCCCTCAATGAGTTCAGACATGATTCTCAAGACTCTCCAATGAAGAGAGCCTCTGAAATCCCCCTTTTCCGGCTCTCCTGTTTGCGGCAGTTTAGATGCCGGTAAATTCATTTTGCCTTTTTCTTCGTCCATATGTTTTTATGATAACGAATTTTAATAGTTCACACAACCTCTATGCATGCTGTTCAGAACGAAGAAGTTTACAATTCGAAGCTCTCCCCTTGCGAGGGCACGACTGCGTTGATTTTCAGGTCGGTTTTGGCTTTTTCGGCTAAAATTGAAGAAGAATCCTCTTCGCCTTGAACAATGAAAACTTTTTTAAGATTTCCGCCTTCGCCGGCGCTCGCTATCCATTTAAGTAGCATGGTCTGGTCAGCGTGGGCCGAATAGCCACCGATGGCTCGTATCTGGCAATTCACGACAATCTTTTCGCCGAATATTTTGACTTCTTTTTCACCATCTAAAATTCTACGCCCCAACGAACCTTGAACTTGATAGCCCACAAACAAGATGGCCGAATTAGGGTCGGACAAATATCTCATTTCGTGATGCAGAATTCTTCCGCCCATGGACATGCCGGAGCCGGCGATAATTATTTTCGGACCTTTCACGTTGTTAATGGCTTTTGATTCATCAACGGTCCTCGTGAATGTAAGGCCCGGGAAATTAAATATATCGTCTCCCGAATCAATAATGTGATGGGCAGTCTTGTTAAAATAATTTGGGAATTCTTTATAGACCTTCGTGAGACTTATTGCCAAGGGAGAGTCAACAAAAATCGGAACGTGGGGTATCTGGTTGTGGTTTATAAACTGATTAAGCTCATATAAAAGCTCTTGCGTTCTCTCTATGGCAAAAGACGGTATCATTAAAGTGCCTCTTTTGGATAAAGTTTCTTTAATTACATTTTCCAGTATCAATTTCCTAGATGAGCGGTCCTCGTGAATTCTAGAACCATAAGCCGATTCTACTACCGCATAATCTGCATCTTTGGGAAAATGGGGCGGCGGAAGCAAGGGAGTGGGCGGATTGCCGAGATCGCCAGTAAAGTAGATTTTCTTTCCATCAAAACTTATCTCCACAATTGACGAGCCCAATATGTGCCCGGCATCATGCAGAACGGCCTTAATTCCGCCACCGAGGTCTATTGGCACCTCGTAATCAAAACCTTCTGACAGTTCCAAAACGCCTTCCAAATCTTTCAATTTAAACAAGGGTTCATGACTATCTTTTTCGGCTTCCTCGATTATCAAATTCAAATTATCAGGCAATGCTTTACTGATTAGAGCCAGAGTCGGTTTTGAGGCAAACACTTTCCCCCGAAAACCTTCTTTGAATAATTTGGGTAATCGTCCAGTGTGATCAGTATGGCTGTGGGTTATAAAAACAAAATTTATTTCCGCTGGATTATAGGCAAATTTTTCATAATTAAAATCTTCGGAGTATTTATGGCCCTGATATAACCCGCAGTCCACTAATATCTTAATACCTCCTGAATCAAGCAGGTAATTTGAACCCGTTACTGTTTTTGCTCCTCCGTAGAAAGTTATAGTCATGACTTTATTTTACCACTTTATTTTCTAAAAACTAAAGTCGTAAAATCGTAAAATTTGACAATATAAATTTTTACTGATATAATTAGAGTATAGTTCCTTGCAATAAGGTTCCATTATTGAGATGAGCGTTTTGGCGGTTAATTAGCCCCCAAAACGCTCATCTCAATCCCGAGGCTGAGTGATCTCAAAAGGAAAGGGTAACGCCATGTCACAGCAAACGTCTGGTAGCGCCCCGACCTCAGCCCAGTACGCTGAGTTTTCGGGTATCGTTCAGTCCCGTCTCTGGTCGGCCGTCAAAGGCCGGATCAGCGGAGAAGAAATGCAACAGAAATACATCGACGACCCCAACGGACCCGAGAATGTGATGCTCCGCTTGCGGGAAAGCTTCACTGTCCGAAGCGAAAGCGGTTTGGTGGTTCCCGCCTCGCCGTTCTTCGCCAACGAAGAGGTGAGGTCCAACTACGGCTATCCGCAAGGATACGCCGTCAAGCCAATCTGCGAACAGCTC
>JBBUJJ010000032.1:0-9834 GCA_038054895.1 Patescibacteria group bacterium
ATTTGGGGAGGTATTACTTATATGTTTGCGGGTGGAGATGCAGAAAAAGCCACAGTTGCAAAAGATAGAATCAAGAATGGAATAATTGGAGCCGGAGTTGTCTTAGCAGTCGGAGTTATTCTACAGACCCTTGCCGGTTTAATTGCAAGGACATTCTTCAATATCTAATTAGTTAAGCATGCTTAAGAAAACAACCCCGCCAATGGCGGGGTTGTTTTTAGCTGTGGTGCCCTCGAGAGGATTTGAACCTCTAATCCCTTGCGGGAACGGCGTCCTAAGCGCCGCGCGTATTCCAAGTTCCGCCACGAGGGCATGTTGTGGATAACCGACTTCGTAAGTCGGTTATCCACAGTCGGACTACTCTAACGGATTTCTAGCTTGAGCAAAAGGCGGTTGGTAATTAGAATTAAAGCGTTCTTCCTTTTTCTCACCATTCGGATAAGATGTTGTCCGGATAAAATAGGCCTTCATGGACCCGTTGGCTTTTTGGTCATATTGATAGGGTCCGTCCATGGCTACCTGTCTTCCGTCATTGGAACCGTAAAACTCAACAATTAATTGGGTACCGTCTATTCTGGTTTGTAGCAGGATGTGTTTCCCTGTGTCATTAATAAACTTCAAATCCGTAACCCCCGGATAAATGGTGGCATCAAACCCTTGGGGGTTATAGTATTTGACAGGAAAAGAGTGGGGACGCCTTTCTGTAATCGGCAGGCCGGCCAAAATGGCGGCCCTGAAAACAGTTGTGGAAAGCTGACAAAGACCGCCTCCATATTCCGGTATGGTTTGTCCGCCCTTTATTACAAGTTCAGGTTGATATCCCATCTTTTCGTTCACGTCGCCCAAAATTTTGTTGAAAGAAAACTCTTCACCGGGCTTTATGATGGCTCCATTAAATTTAGAAGCGCCAGTTTTAATATTATGAATTCTGGCGTTGCTTGACCCGCGAAAATCAGACTCTCCTCTTGCCAGTAGAGTCTCTATTCCCAGGTCATTTATCTTTTCTAATGTAACCTCTGGCTCTACGATATCTATTGTTAACTGGACCGCGGGCTTATTTTCCCGAAGCGCATTTATTATAGCCGTGGCGGACTTGGTGATGTTGAACATCTTACCCCGGACCGGTTGCCTGAACACGGCCACTTTATTATCATCTCCAAACTCAAACCTGGCATCAACCGATTCGATATTGATAGCCGTGGCCAACCGAATTAGATAATCATTAAACTTGGGGGAAGCTCGCAAATCTTGCTTGCCCGAATAAGCTCTTGTATATGGTTCTATCCAACCTTTCAATTCACTGCTCTTTACGATTATTTTGTCATTGCTGATATTCAGCTCCAGGTCCTTCTGGGTAGATGCATTAAGAATTGATGCAAAATTTTTCAATGGAACCTTGGGGTTGAACGTCGAAACGGTGTATAGATAGAACCAGGATCCGAAATTAAATCCAATCAAAATAATAACGCCGGTCATGGCCAACCGGTAAATTAAAACCCTGAATTCTTTGGGGCCTATATAAACGAGCTTGAACATGCTAAGAGACCTTTATCTTTTTTGTCCTTATCCTATCAAGCTTAGGAAGCCGGATGGTAAGAATCCCATTCTTCATAGATGCCTTTGCGTTGTCGGCATCAACGTCAACCGGTAATATGATAGACCTTGAGAACGGCCCCCAATATAATTCTTGATAATAGTAATCCGAAGACCTGATCTTTTGTTCGGGCGCCCGTGTTCCTTTTATGGTCACCATGTCGTTTGTGACCGAAATATCTAAGTCCTTGTCGCTGACCCCGGCGATAGTGGATTGAATAACCACATCGTCCTCGGTTTGAAAGACGTCAATCGTAAGCTGGCCCTCGCTTTCTTGTCGGGGCTCTTTTTTAGTTGAGACCAACGTTGCTTCCAAATTGTCATCTTCAAAAAAATCTTCCATAAAATAAATTAATTATCTAACCTTGTCCTCATCTTAACAAATTTATGGCTTTGTTGCTAACAATGGTCGCCAGGCCGGGAGTTGTTCTTGTGTGTCTTTCTTTTATTTTATCAAATAAGATCGAAACGAGGAAAGCCATAATCAGCAAAAGAGCTGTTGAATAAACTAGGCCGGTTAAACGGTTGTCAAAAGCCGAGAGAAAGATGTTAAAAGTGAAGTGAAAGACGGTAGCCATTATGAGTCCAATAAACACCAGCTTTTTTTTGTGATCTTGGAAGAACCATGACATGGCAAGGAAATAACCCATCAGTCCGGAAGATAGAGCGTGAAGTAATGTTGCCCCGGTAAACCGGAGAGTCCACGCGGCTAAAGCGACCTGGGTCCCATCGGGGAAAACCCTGAACATGACCAGGATGTTTTCCATTGCGGCAAATCCCAATCCGGCGGTTATCATGTAGATCATGGCGTCAATCGGCTCATCGAATTCTGGGCTTCCCATAATAAGCATTCTCACAGCGTAAAACTTAATAACTTCTTCCACAACAGCGGCCCAGAGAAAAAAATAAGAAGTATTTTGGGTTGCGGCTTGGCTTATTCCGGTAATTGTAGATGCAAGTTGAGCGAAACTGAACTGCAAAAGAATGGCGACGGGGGAGATGACGATGCCCATGAGAAAAGTTTGGGCAAGGAGGTTTTTCGGTTCGGGATGGCAATCTTTCCTGGTATAAAAATAAAGCCAGACCAAACTAGGAATTAGTCCTAGGGTTACCAAGATTATATTAATCGGCAGTGGCGGCATATCTCCATTATACAATTTCTAATTACTAATTTCTAATTACTAAACCGGCCACTTTTCTACCATCAGAAGTTCTTTGTTTTTAATGGGTGATATGGAATATATCTCTTCAGTTATAAATGGCATGAAGGGATGAAGAAGTTTGAGGCAGTTTAAAAGAAGGTATGCGAGAGTATCTTTTGTTTCCGGGTTGTTTTTGTCTTTGGTCTCCTCAATATATTTATCTGCAAAATCATGCCAAATAAAATCATATAGTTCATGGGCCGCTTCTCCGAATTTGTAATCTTCAATGTTTTTTGTCACCGATTTTGCCACAGAGTCCATTTTTGAGGTTACCTCTTGTTTGGAAGGTTTTTCTTCGGTTATTTCGTAGTCATCTCCTAATTTCATCAAAACATATCGGGCTATATTCCAGAACTTATTTGCGAATTTTTTCCCCATTATTATTGTGTCTTCCCCAAACTTCATATCCTGGAGTTCGGTTGTTTGATAGGCCAAGCCGAATCTGAGGGCGTCTGCGCCATATTTTTCAATAACCGTCAGGGGATTGATACCCGTACCGAGAGATTTAGACATCCTTTTGCCGTCTTTGGTTAGTACGGTGGCGTGGATATATATATCTTTGAATGGAACTGAACCAGTAAAGAACTTACCGGAGAATATCATCCGGGCTTGCCAGAGGTATCGGATGCCCCTGTCCGAAGTAATGAAATTAGTCGGGTAGTATTCGGCCAAATCCTTGGTCTTTTCTGGCCAACCCATGACGGCAAAAGGCCACAAGGCAGAAGAGAACCACGTATCAAGCACATCTTCTTCGCCGTCAATGGGTATCTTATGTCCCCACCAAAGTTGACGAGAAATATTCCAGTCCTTTATGTTGGTAAGCCAATTTCTCATATCTTGACCCCACTTTTCTGAATGTACTGCCACCTCGCCATTATCAAGGGCTTCAATTGCCAATTTTGCCAGGCCATCCATTTTAAGAAACCATTGTTTTGAAGGGAGCGGCTCTATAACAGAATCACATCGTTCACAATGGCCGACGTTGTGGTCGTAATCCTCAACTTTTTCTATCAGGCCGAGTGCTTGGAGGTCTTTGACTATTTGTTCTCTGGCCTGAGCGACTTTTAGGCCCTGGTAACGGATACCGGCATTTTCGTTCATCTTGCCACGCTCATCAATAATTTTTACGAGAGGTAACTTGTGGCGCTGGGATATTTCGTAATCAGTGAGATCGTGAGCCGGTGTGACTTTTATAATGCCAGTTCCGAATTCTTTATCCACTGAAATATCGCCTACAACCTTGAGGGTAATTTTTTTGATTTGGGGCGGTTCTGTGGCCGGAATCTCGTTATTTACCGAATCTGTTTCTAATTTTTGTCCGATATATTTTTTGTAGCGCTCATCGCTTGGGTGAACCGCGAGAGCGGTATCGCCAAGCTTTGTTTCGGGCCGGGTTGTAGCAAGTGTGAATGAGCCGTATTTTATAAAATATAATTTTCCTTTTTCGGGAACATAGTTTACTTCAAGATCAGATATAGAAGTAGCACAGCGGGGACACCAATTAATAACCCGTTCGCCTTGGTAAATCCAGCCCTTCTCTTGGTATTTTTTGAAAGCGGTTTCAACCGCCTTCTGGTAGTCAGGATTCATGGTGAACTGGGTACGCGTCCAATCAACTGACAGCCCAAGCTTTTTGAATTGATCTAGAATAATATTTCCATATTTTTCACGCCACCCCCACATCCGTTCAAGGAATTTTTCGCGTCCGAGCTTATGGCGAGAAGTGCCTTCTTTGGCGAGTTGTTTTTCAACTTTATTCTGAGCGGCAATGCCAGCGTGGTCAGTTCCGGGGAGCCATAAAGTTTTATATCCACGCATACGTTTCATCCGGATTATTATATCTTGGAGAGTATGTTCAAGGGCGTGGCCTATGTGGAGCTCACCAGTGATGTTGGGCGGAGCGATGGCGGCTACGAATTTTTTTGTTCTTGGAACCGGCTTGCCCTGAACTTGCTGAAGGGGTAAATTGTCTGGATTAAAAAAACCGCTCTCTTCCCAGAGTTTGTAAATTTTATCCTCGACTTCTTTGGGATTGTATGTCTTGGGCAACTCCTTCGTCATTATTTAATACTACTAAAATCCCAAATTGGCGTCCATTTTAACCCCGCTTAACGAGGCTTTTTTATTTCTTAAATAATTAAAGTATCCGGCAATTGCTATCATTGCAGCATTATCTCCGGTGTATTCCAATTCTGGCTGGAAGTATTTAATACCTGCTTCGGCGGCGACTCTATTGAGATTAGACCTCAATAGAGAATTGGCTGAAACTCCGCCCGAGAGTAAAATTGACTTAACTCCAAACTCCTCAGCAGCGCGCATGGTTTTTTGGATCAAAACATCAATAGCCGCTTTTTGAAATTCATGGCATATCTCATTAACAATGTTGGGAGCCAGCTTAATACCGGAATTTTCCAAGTCCTTAACTTTATAGAGCACTGACGTCTTAAGGCCGGAATAACTAAAATTATAATTTTTTGATTTTTCCATCGGTCTCGGAAATTTAACTGGAAACTGTAAACTGGAAACTGTAAACTGCTCGGCTCTGGCCGAGATGGCCGGGCCTCCTGGATAGCCAAGGCCTAAAAGTCGGGCCACTTTATCAAACGCCTCGCCGACGGCATCATCCATGGTTTCTCCGATTATTTTGTATTGGCCATGATTTTTCATAAGCACCAATTCTGTATGACCGCCGGAAACAATCAAATTAAGAGCGGGAAATATTTGTTTAGGATTTAGGATTTTGGATTTAGGATTTGCAATTGGCGATAGCCAATTGCTGTAGATATGGCCTTCAAGGTGATTCACTCCCATGAGAGGTTTTTTATAAAGCCAGGCAAGAGTTTTAGCAAAAGTGATTCCAATCAAAAGAGCGGGCCCGAGGCCGGGCCCGCGGGTTACAGCAATTAGGTCAATACTGTTGAAGTCTGACTTCAACAGCCCGGCCCGTTTGAGGGCATGTCTAAAAACATGTCTGATGTTTTTAACATGTTCTCGGGCGGCAAGAGAGGGAACGACCCCGCCGTATTGGGCATGGAGTTTAACTTGAGAGGAAACGACATTGGACAAGACCTTAATGTTATCTTTGCCCGATATCTCAATTACAGACATTGCCGTTTCATCGCACGAGGTCTCAATACCGAGTATTTTCATGGGGTTTATTTTAGCAACTTTCCTCATGTTTATCAACATTTTTGGTATTGAACTAATGATACTTGTTTGTTATTATGTAATCAGTGGTCTGTATATGGCCCCATCGTCTAATGGTTAGGACGGCTTTCTTTCAAGAAGCAAATAGGAGTTCAATTCTCCTTGGGGCTGCATGAATACTCGAAAAGATTATTCCGCAGCGCTTGCCCTTCGGCTTGAAGGTAAAACCTATGGAGAAATTAGGGGAAGTTTTAAAATACCCAAATCTACTTTAAGCACCTGGTTTTCTGATTTAAAAATAAGCAATAATGCTAATAAAATTTTAGAATCAAAAAGAAAAGCCGGACACTTAAAACTGCTAGAATTTAATAAAATCAGAACCTTGAGTATTAAAAAGGAAAATGAAGATATTAGAAAAAATTATGAATCTCGTATAAAGAAACTTAATAACCGTGAATTAATGATTCTCGGCGCAGCTTTGTATTGGGGAGAGGGTTACAAAAATTTCAATTTGAAAAGAGGGGCCTATCCGTATATATGTTTTAGCAACTCTGACCCACTCATGCACAAAGTATTCGTTCCTTTTTTAGAGAGAATTTTAAAAATTACTAAAAATAGAATTAAATGTCAGGTAATGATTTATCCAAATACCAATCCCCAAAAAGCGGTTCAGTATTGGAAAAATATTACACAAATTCCAGTTGAAAACTTCCGAACGCAACTAACTGTAAGTCGAGCCAGTCAAGGCAAAAGACCATGGAACCTTTTGCCATATGGCACACTTCAACTTCGTGTTAGCCAAAGGCAGGAATTCTTTAAGATCAGAGGTCTTATTGACGGGGTAATTGGAGCCGCTGGATTTTAGTCGAGCCAAGAGGAATGGAAAACTTTTGTTATTAGCATATAGAACAAGTGGGAGAATAAATTGACAAATTAATAATACTGATATATAATCTTGGCGGAACTTTCACAAAAGGATTATATTGATGATTAAAAAAATAATGTCCATTTTTGAGAAATTCAAAAAACCCGAAGAATACAGCGAAGAGTATTTTCGCAGGGAACAAGAGAAGGCTAGAAAATCAGTGGAAAAATTTGAAAGAGATCGTGCCGTAAAAATAGAATCCATTAAAAATTCTCAGGGTTTTCTGGAGAATGTAATTTTAACTTGTGAAAAACTCGGGATATCAAAAGACGAAGCTAAAAAACCGACAGACGATATAGGCTCATATGATTATGAAAGGAGGAAGTTTTATATAAGAGTAAATATCGAACAAATTAGAAATTATGTAAACTTAGAAAAACCAAAAGAAATACTTTACGAGCATCATAATACAGACGACCTAGCTTCGTGGGGCGATTATACGATTGATATTGATAGTGTCATAAAGATAAGATATGGTGGCTATCAGCAATATCCCGAATCAAGAGAGATGTCTAATTTCAATTTCATTCCTTCAGATTATAAACCAGAATCACGAGAAGGGTATCATCCAAAAACCGCCTGTTCAGGCGGTTTTTAGATTGAGGAAATTATTTTTTTGAATACCTCTGGTTCATGCTCGGCTATGTTGGCGAGTATCTTGCGGTCGAGCTGGACTTGGGCCTTAAGCAACTTGTTGATGAGCTTTGAATAGGTTGTGCCATTCGCCCTAGCGGCGGCGTTTATTTTGATGGTCCAGAGGTTGCGGAAGGTTCTCTTTTTCTTTTTCCTGTCGGCGAACTGGAATGACCAGGCGTGAAGCAAGCCCTCCTTGGCTTGGCGGTATTTAGTATTTCGGGTCCACATAAAACCCTTTGCGTGTTTCAGCAGGCGTTTTCTTCTGGCATTGGCAATTGTTCCTCGTTTAACTCTTGGCATGTTTAAATGTTACTTTGCAATAATGCTTTGGCGCTCTTCATCAGTGATTTGGGAGCCATTATGTGACCTTTCTTTTGTCTTGCGGAATCGCCCGACTCTTTAGCGTTGAAATGGTCCTGATGGGGCGGGCGCTTCATCATTTTTCCTCTTCCGGTAATTTTAACTCTCTTTAAAAATGACTTGTTTGTTTTTCCTGTATGCATAAACAATTTATAATTTCCAATTTATAATTTCCAATTTCCAATAAATTTTTCAATGACCCAATTGATCAATTGATACATTCAATGAAAATTGATAATTGTAAATTGAAAATTTACTTCTTAATGGTGGTTGTCCATCCGAAAGGCGATCTTTTTACGGCTTCCTGGACAGCGTATTCTTCTTTGATGAATTTGATAAAATTATAAAGTTTTTCTTTGCCAAGTTGAGCAAGGGCTTTTTCTCTGCCCCGAAGGGTCAGTTCTATTTTGACGATATGACCCTCGTTTAGAAATTCTCCTATTTGTTTGGCCTTGAATTCCAAATCATGGATTCCTGTCTTAAACCCCACTCTTACGGTCTTTCTTTCCTGTTCTTTTTGTTTGGGACCAGCCTTCTTCTCCTGACGCTCCTTGCGGTACATATATTTACCATAATCCATGATTTTTGCAATAGGAGGTTGCATATTCGGACCCACTTCAGCTAAATCGAGGTCCTTCTCCCTGGCAAGTTTAAGTGCGTCAAAGGTCTTCATTGGACCAAGCTGTTTTCCATTCTCGTCTATAACTTGGACTTCTATCGCCTTTATTTGATTGTTTATCCTTAGTCGTTTTAACAATTTATTTATTTTAGCATGATAATTGCAAAAAGAAAAGGCAAAAAATAGTCGAAGTTGAAAAGTTCATGTTTTGTGGTATACTATAGACATTGGGGGGTGAAAGGCTTCGATATTGGTTTTTCCTACAATTGACGCTGAGAGTGGATGGCCGTTAACCACTATAATTTCCCGACTAAACCTTGTAACTGGCAATCAAAATACCAATTACGCTTTCGCCTAACTTCGGTTAGGTAAGCCATTCTACCGCGATGCTCGCTAGCGGATTCTAGAGTGTCATTAGCGAACTTTAGCAGAACCGTTGTCCTTCCGAATTCTGCTGAAAAATTGTAAGGACTAGCGTGCGTTTATTTTGTTCATTTTTTAACCGTCCGCGAAATGTCAAATGCACTATCTCAGTACACGCCATTGATGGAAACCAATACACGGCGGTTCAAATCCGCCCATCTCCACTAGAAACCAAAACCCGCCGTACGGCGGGTTTTGGTTTAGTCTTCCGTGTTGCCACGTTGTTTAGCTCTTGCGAGGTCTTTTTTCTTGAGGGAAGAGCGCTTGTCATATTTTTTCTTGCCTTTGGCGATGCCGATGAGAAGTTTTATCCGGCCTTTTTTGTCATAGAGTTTCAACGGCACAAGCGTTAGGCCGTGGGCCTGGGAAGTGCCGACCAGGGCCGAGATTTGTTTTTTGGAAAGCAAAAGTTTCCGGGAACTTTGAGGGTCATAGTCGGGCGGGGTATTGGCAACTTGATAGGGCGAGATGGTGGCGCCAACCAAAAAAGGTTCTCCATTGAGTATTTTCACATAGGAACCTTTTATGGAAACCTTGCCTGTTTTTATTGACTTAACTTCGTAGCCCTTCAGCACAATACCCGCCTCAAGCGTTTCCAGGATTTCATAATCAAAACCCGCTTTTGGATTATTCGCATATTCTGCCATAGATATATTTTATATTGTTTTTTAAAGAAGACCAACATAATTAAGATAGCACCTCACAACCTCTATGCATGACTGCGGGGTGCACCTTTTAAAAAATATTGCTAATTTTTAAAAAGGCACACCCCCTCCGCCGGTTGCTTTAGTATCTAAATGACGGTTGGCAATAGAGGTTCAAATTCTCTCTGATACAGAAATTTAAACGGCTCACATGTGTGAGCCGTTGAGTTAGCGAACAGCCCATCTCTGATTTTGCCACTTCCGCAGGCAAGAAAATATATGAAA
>JBBUJJ010000033.1:0-2062 GCA_038054895.1 Patescibacteria group bacterium
TTGTGGAGGACGGCTATTTTTTGCGTTAGGACCTTTTTTGCGGAGGTTAACCCTCCTGTTATCAGTTTTTTAATTTCTTCATCAATCTGAAACGCAATCGTTTCGGAATAATTTTTTTGGGTTGAAATTTCTTTTCCTAGGAAAACCAGCTCCTCCTTCTCTCCAAAAGTAATAGGACCGAGATTGTCGGACATTCCGTATTGGGTGATCATTTTGCGAGCAAGGTCTGACGCTACTTTTAAATCACTTGAAGCGCCGGTTGTGGTATCCTTGAATATTATTTTTTCAGCCGCATATCCGCCAAGCAAAACGGCCAATTCGGATTCAAATTCGGAACGTGATCGGAGGTGCTTATCTTCAGTCGGCAATTTCAATGTGTATCCGCCGGCTCTTCCGCGCGACACGATTGAAACCTTGTGGATGGGGTCGGTATAAGGGAGCGAGCAGGCCACCAAGGCATGGCCGGCCTCATGGTAGGCAGTTATCTCTTTTTCTTTTTTAGAAAATATGTGGCTACGTCTTTCCGGACCCAAAATCACCTTTTCAATGGCCTCAAAAAGATTGGCCTGGGTTATTTCTTTTTGATTATTTCTTGCGGCTAAGATAGCAGCCTCGTTTATAAGGTTTGCCAAGTCCGCTCCTGATAATCCCGGAGTTCTTTCGGCAACCAGCTTGAAATTGACGGTTTTTGCCAGAGGCTTATCAAGAGCATGAATTTTTAATATTTCTTCGCGGTCTTTCATCGAAGGTTCATCTAATATTATTCGTCTATCAAAACGGCCGGGCCTCAAAAGAGCCGGGTCAAGAATATCAGGACGGTTAGTTGCAGCCATGACAATTACGGCGGCATCGGTGTCGAAACCATCCATCTCAACTAAAATTTGGTTTAAAGTTTGCTCTCTTTCGTCGTGTCCGCCTCCGAGGCCTGCTCCGCGGTGTCTGCCCACAGCGTCAATTTCATCAATAAACACAATTGCCGGCGCAGTTTTTTTGGCCAACTCAAACATGTCCCTGACCCTGTTGGCGCCGACACCGACAAACATTTCCACGAATTCAGAACCGGAAACAAAGTAAAAGGGGACACTGGCCTCGCTGGCCACGGCTTTGGCAAGCAAAGTTTTTCCTGTTCCGGGAGAGCCAACCAACAAAATCCCTCTTGGTATTCTGGCTCCGAGTTTGTGGAATTTCTTCGGGTCTTTCAAAAATTCCACAACCTCCGATATTTCTTCTTTGGCTTCAATTAATCCGGCGACATCTTTGAAGGTAACTTGTTTTTTGCCATTTTTTGAAGCCAAACGGGCTTTGGATTTGCCGAAAGAAAAGGCCTGCATTGAACCCTTCTGGGCTTTATTAAACATGTACCAGAAAATAAAAATTATTAAAAGAAAAGGCAAGACAATCGGAATAATTGAAGACAATATCATGCCCGCTGTTCCGGTTTCGTCTTTCACCTGAATATTAAAAGCCGATAGTTTGTCTTTGCTGGCTCCCAAATTAAGAAGTGTTTCAAAAGCCGAAATTCCTGACTCTTTTTGAGAGACAAATTTCTTGTCCCCGTCTTTTGTGACTATCTCTAGACCATCTCCCTTGACCGTTATTTCTTTGACCTGTCCGGCATTTATTTTGGCCACTATCTCCGAAATAGAAACGCTGTCGGCCTTATCGTATGGCGACTGAAAAAGCATAACTAATCCAGCCGCGGTGAGCAGGATTAAGAAGACAATTGAAATATATTTTGTGAATTGTTTTAGCATTATTAGAAGTTGAGTATACCCGAAGTTTTAAGTTTTTTCAATTGAGGAACGAAGGTGACGAAATACTGAGCAGAGCACTGCGAATGTAATAAATGGCGCCCCGCCGAGGCGGGGCGCCTGTGCAAACTAAGCTGTTATTTTTTCCAACAGCCCATCTTTTTGAAGGTCGGACATCGCGCCCATAAGATAACGGCGATTTGGCTCAAGCCACCGTTTAACAGCTTCTCCGTCGATTAAATCCTCTGGAGAATAGACCATGGATTCAATAGCATTGTAGAGCCGCCGGAGATGGCTGAAATAAATGCCAT
>JBBUJJ010000034.1:0-2063 GCA_038054895.1 Patescibacteria group bacterium
ATTTTGCTCATAATTATCAAAAATGTATTGATATTTGTGATGAAGCACTTGCTTCGGAACCGTTGCTTTATGTGCCGTTATGTTTTAAGGCGCTTTGTCTAGTGAGATTAGAAAAATATGAGGAAGCAATAATTTGGTTTGATAAGGCATTACAAACAGAGCTTCCCCTCGAGATCACACCGCTAGAACAAAAATATGAAAAAGCTACGCCCGTATACACGAAGCCTGATTTTGAAATAGTCATAGGAAATAAAGGGTTTTGTTTACTACAACTAGAAAAATACGAAGAAGCAATTACATGTTTTAATAAAGCATTAGAAATCAATCCGCAAAATTATATAAATCTTGAGAATAAAGGGCTTTGTCTTGAAAAATTAGGACAGATTGATGAAGCCGTAGATAACTACGAAAAATCTTTAATTCTACGGCCTATCAATGATAAATATTACGACTTTAAAGATTTTATTGATAAATATTTTGGTCTGACTTATGAAAAAAATGGATCCAGCGACATCCTACAACGTGTAAACAAATTTAATAATCTTAATGAGCTTGATATTTGCCTAGTTATTTTAGAGGAGCTATTAAATCGGGAAAATAATAATTTGGACGCAAAAATTTGGAAAGCAAGAATCCTTCAGAAGCGAGAAAAATATCCTGAAGCAGTGCAATTATTTACAGAGTGCCTGTCTAAAGAAAAAGGGTATGCGTTTGTTTGGCAATTTAGAGGCGATTGCTATTGGAAAATAGGCGATTATAAAAATGCTTTGAGCGACTACTTACGGGCAATAGAACTAGATCCGACAAATGGCGTAGTTTACGATAACGCCGCAATGTGCTATTTCAATGTTGGCGACCATAACAAAGCACACGAATTTATTGATAAGGCAATCGCATTAGAGGAAGAGGAAATGCCCATGATAAGGAAGGCTCAATTTTTTGAGTATCAGGAGCGGAAAGTTGATGCTATTGTGCAATATAAAAGGACGTTAGAAAAATTCCCGCATAGTGAGTATGCGAGGAATAAAATAGTCGAATTATCAAAATAACCAAAATTAAAAATATGTTTTGCTCAAACTGTGGTTCAAAAATTGAAGAAAGCGATAAATTTTGCAAAAAATGTGGACAAGAGCAGGGGCTTATTACAACAGACAATGAAAAAGTGGAGGAAAGTGGTTTAGTAGAAAATGAAAATAAATATGATGATGTGAAAGACATTGAAAACGAAATAATTTCAAGCGAAACTTCTGAAGTGATAACAATCAAAAAAGAAAATTTCCTTAAGAAAGTTTTTAAGGGTGTAGGAGTTGGTGGATTAGTTGTCGGCGGTGGATTTCTCTATATTTCATTTACTATTCTACGGTTTTTATTTATTGCTTTTGCTGGCCTATCGATGATAGGTTTGGCAATTTCGTTATTTTCAGAAGGTTCAATAATTTGGGGGCTAGTTGCTCTCTTTATAGGGACTCCTATAGCAATCGGTCTTGCAAGTTATTTCTTTATATTCTTTTTATTCCTAGCAATTCTGGCATTGATAATTTGGGGCATTATCTATATTTTCGGATTTGATGTTTCGTTCGGTAGTGTATGGGACGGCATTTGGTTAGTTATAAAAGTGCTGATTTTGGGAGGCATGGCTTTCTTTGGGGTCAGCTCATTTATAGAGGCGGTAAAAAACAAGAATGTGTTAGCCTTTTTCAAAGAAAATTGGTTCTACATTCTGATTTTCTTTTTCCTCTTCTGGCTATTTTTCTAAGATATAAAAATTATGGGGCAAAATAAAAAGAAAAACATCGCATTACTCATCGCCGCCGCCTTTTTGTTCTTCGCGTTGTTTGACGGGTGGGCTTATGGATTTTTTACGCTCTTACGATTTGTTGTGTTTGCAAGTTCGGCGTATGTCGCGTGGATGGCGTATGAAGCGCAAAAAGAAAAATGGGTTTGGATTTTTGGATTTCTCGCTGTTCTTTTCAATCCATTTATAGTTATTCATCTTAATCGCGAACTATGGAGTGTCATTGACGCGATAGTGGGAGTGTTTATGATTGTTTCTATTTTTGCGT
>JBBUJJ010000035.1:0-2844 GCA_038054895.1 Patescibacteria group bacterium
TGGCAATGAATTTTATGTCTTCAGATGAAGTTCTGAAGGCTTGGTTAAATTCGGAATCTCATAGAAAGAATTTGCTCCTAAATGATTTTCAAGAAACAGGAATTGCGGTTGGTTCCGGAATGATTAACGGCCAACAAACGGTAGTAGTGGTGCAGGTGTTCGGCGTTCCGAGGACTCCTGTTTTGGCAGTTAAAACAAAACCAATTCCCAAAATTATACCCAGTATTACTCCCAAGCCAAGTATTACCCCCATACCAATTCCTAAGATTACGCCCAGTATCACTCCTACACCAAGTTTAACTCCTAAGCCCATAGTTAAAGCTGACCCAATTTCTTTGAGGAAAGCGATTGCGGCTATTCCTCAGGTTAAATCCGCTGTGGTAGAAAAATCTTTTTGGGCAAACTACGGACCATTTTCATTCTTTACTAATGATAGCTTGAAAAAGATAATGATTCTTTTTTCTGTTGCGGCCGTAGTAGTTCTTTTCCTCACAGTTTTTGTGGCTTTTGGCGTTCAGTTCCCGGCTCTTATACTTAAGTCAGCATTATTGATTGTAATAAGTCTGTCGTTTGTACTGATAAAAGATAGTGACTTTATGCTTAATAGGATTCAAATTACCGAAGAGGCAAGAATAATAATATCCAATGCAAAATAATCTTATAAATTTTTTAGAACCAAAGGTTCATGCTAAATCCGGCTCTCGTCCGAGTATTTTAAAGCTGGCTGGTGTTTTTGTGGCTGCGTTTGTATTTATCCTCGTTATTTTAAATGGGCCATTAATCATTTCCGTCGTTCAATACCCGCTCACCTATTCTGAAGAATCAGATAATGAAAAACTTACCGCTGAATATATCGCGTTATATGGATATGAAACTCAACAGAAAAAACTGTTAGCCGGCGTCGCGCTTTCAACTGTGGCTCAAGCCGCAGCACCGTCAGTTCCAACCATAACATCGCCAGCTCCGGCCCTAATCCAATCAGCTTCAGTAACTACCAAGAATAGTATTTCCATATCCAAGATAAATATCAGCGCGCCAATCATTCGGGTGTTTTCGGATGATGAGAAGACAATTTTAAATGCACTCAAAGGCGGTGTCGTACTCTACCCCGGCTCGGCATATCCCGGCCAAAATGGCAGTACGGTTATTATTGGCCACTCTTCTTCTAATCCGCCCTGGACCAAATATTCTGCTATTTTCTCGTTGCTCAACAAGCTTGCACCCAACGATTTAATCAGTATTTCATTTGATGGTAAAGAATATATTTATCAGGTGAAGGCGATTGAGAAAGGTTCAGTTCAACACATTTTGGATTCAATGCTGGGCGGTGACCTGATTTTATCTAGTTGTTGGCCAGTCGGGACAGATAAGGGTCGGATTGTTGTTGTGGCAAACCTAATAAAGTAGTGTTAGAAAAGCCTAGCACCACTTTTATTTCAAAAAGTGGTGCTAGGCTTTTAAGTATTTAAAATTTTAAAAAAGGAGGGGTTTCACCTATCCAGGTGAAACCCCTCCTGTGATACTATGGCCGACCTGCTTGAGTGATTCTCTTGCGATACATCACCCCGTTCTGGTCTCTGACCGAAACCGTAGCCACTCTCTGTGGCCCGGGATTGAAACCTCCGTACAATCCAATCTTGGAATTGTTGCCTACTCCCGACAATGGAGAGGCCTCAAGCCAAGAGTTGTCAACGGATGCTGTCCATGTGCACCCAGCTTGGGTGCCGATTGACATAGTCGCATTTTCCCCGCTGTACCCCATGGTTAACGGGGTTGTGTCTACCGCGTAGGTGCATGCCACCGGTGGCGGAGGCGGTGGTGGAGGAGGAGGCGGTGGAGGAGGCGGTGGTGGAGGAGGCGGTGCCGAGCCACAGACCACCGTTACACTTGCCTGTGCCTTCGCCTTAGCAACTTCCAGGTCGGCTTGCGCATTTTGCTCCGCGACCCTTTTGGCTTCCTCGTAAGTAATCGCGTATGCTTCGCCAAAACCATATACGGTGACCGAGACCGTAGTACCGTTTTCGCATCTTACGAAAATATTGGCACTTGCTGTCGCTGAAGCGTATATTCGCGGTACCTCCACTATTGTTGGAGCTATCGGCGACTGTTTGTCGCAAGCGCCGACGGCGATTGCCGCTAAAGCCAAAAGAATTACCAAGAATATATTTTTCATTCTGACCCCTCCCTTTCCTTGTTAAAGGCCGATTAAGCCAGGTACCTTACAGAATGTAGAGGTACCCTAAGCTAAATTATTCTAACAGATACTTGTGGTAAAGTCAAACTTATTGCGTAACCATTGACATTGATATCCTTATATGATACAATCTATAGATTAAATAATTAACCATAAACAAGTAATTATGATAGCAAATACAAAAAGAACATTCCGTCCGATTGGAATGATGGCTCTTGCTGGTTTATTAAGTATTATTTTGGGTGCCTCCTTAATATCCATAACCGATGCAAGTGCAGATGTTCTTCCTGTCTCTGTGTCGCTTTCTATTACCAACTCAATTTGTATCGGTCAGACCGCTCATTTAACTTGGTCATCCGTTAATGCCTCAACCCTATCGATTAATCAGGGCATTGGACAAGTTACACCATCTGGTAGCCGAAATGTTTCACCAACTCAAACTACTACATATACAATAACCGGAACTAACTCTTCTGGTGGTTATGGAACTGCATCAGCGACAGTATATGTCAGTGGTCCATGTTCAACCCCAACTCCTACACCCACACCAACTCCGACTCCGACTCCGACTCCAACTCCGACTCCAACTCCGACTCCGACTCCGACTCCGACTCCAACTCCGACTCCGACTCCGACTCCGACTCCGACTC
>JBBUJJ010000036.1:0-1347 GCA_038054895.1 Patescibacteria group bacterium
CGCACAAATCCCCGCCGTTTTTAGGAGATATTATAAAACGGCGGGGATTGCTCCCACAAAATAATTTAACAATAGAAAAGGGCTCCGAGCAGATTGTGTCTGCAAGGAGCCCTTGATCGCGAACTTCGTTCGCGTGTTACCCGATGGACAGGAGCGCGGGGTTGAGGACGCCGCCGGATTTGTTGGCCTTCTCGCCTTCGTTTCCGAGCTGAGTCTTCAGATTGTGCCAGCGACGGAGTTCGTCTCCGTGCTTCCAGCAGCTTGCGAGTTGCGAGACGGCACATCCGTACATGAAGCCCGTGATACCTTCGAGATCGGCTTCGCTGGAAGTGGCGTCCGCCACGTCTGCGAGCTTCTTCCCGTTGGCCATCTCGACCTGCATGAGACGAGCCCAGCGTTCCGAGTAGGTCATGACAGCGCCACCGTAGCCATCGCTGTTGACTTCCTTGGACTTCTGCCAGCCGACTTCGTCGGTGAGCTCGATCGCGGGGGCGTTGACCAGCTTGGCCTCGACTTTCTCGCGATGAGTGCGCGCCTTCTTCTCGTACTCGGCGTGGCGCTTCTCGCTCTCCCGATCGTTCTTGGCCTTGATGCGCGCGTCGCTCGCCTTGTCCTCGGCCGTGAGTTTGGCTTTCGGATAGGGTCCGACTTCGCCCTCGACGTACCCCGATTGGGCACGCTGTTGGTCACGGAAGATGAGGTCGGCGTTGGAATCGCCGTTCACCAGCACCGTGACGCCGTTGAGTTCCTGCTTCGCTGTGAAGTTTCCCTTCTTGGCGAGCCCGATCATCTCCTTGATGGTGTCGATGATGAGGCTGTTGTAGACGTCCGTCTTCTTGACTTTCATGTTTACTCTCCTGTTTTTAAGGTTGTGAATGTGCGGTCTTTGAGCCACGATAGCTCAATGAATCCTGCAACTATCCTATCATACGGATACAGTTCTGTCAAGCCCAACCGATAACCCTAAATTACCCCTATTTAACGGCGTATTTTTGCCTTATTTCTTCAAGTCTTTGTTTTTCGTGTTCAGCCAAGTTTTTTACTAGCCTATCAATCTCTCTAACTGGTTCTTCCTCAAAATTTTTATAGGAATTACTTGCAAACTCAAGTTTGTGATAAAAAAGTTCTATCACATCTCTCACGATACGAAGTAATACCTCCATTTCCCTCACTGTAAGTTTTACAGTGATTTTCTTAATATCATCGTGTGCGAGATATTGATCTCTGTAAGTTTTGAGTCTTTTGATAACATCTTTATTTCTCGTAAGTCGTTTTTGAAATTTTCTTAAATCAGAAATCTCAAGTGGTTTGTAGCTTGCAAAAATTTCTGGAATAATTTGTCGTCCG
>JBBUJJ010000037.1:0-7446 GCA_038054895.1 Patescibacteria group bacterium
GCTATTTGAAACCAAAAACGGGCTTTCGCCCGTTTTTGGTTTAGAAATTACAAATTTCCTAATTCTCCCATGACGTCGTCTACATTCTTCGTCTTCCCGGCAGGGGCAACTCTTCCGCCTTCCGGTTCCTCAATCTTGAGGTTTACTCTGGCATTGTTTCTCATTCCAACAATTCTTGCCAAAGTTCTGACGGCCTTAGCGGTTGAACCGCTTCTTCCGATGAGCAATCCCATGTCTTCAGGGGCTACTTTCACGGTAAGTAAGACGCCGAGTTCATCAACGGTCCTGTCTACCTTTACGGCATCGGGGTTATTGACGATTTCTTTGATTATAAATTCTACGAATTCCCTATCTTTATCTTGCGCCATATTTGTCTATGAGGCGTAGCCGAATAGCTACAAATATGAGCGTCCCGCCATGGCGGGATAGCCATACCTCATCTCATTTTTAAATATTCTTATTTTTACTGAATTTCGACCAACCCATCTTACGGGCTTAATTTAATTAGTATATTACTCTAAATCACCAAATTTGTCAATCTGTCTTTAATATAAATAAATTTTTTGATTTCCCTGCCCGCAAGGTGTTTTTTGATGTTTTCGTTGCTTAAAACAATACTTTTTACCTCTTCCTCGGATAATCCTTTTGTAATTTTAAGCACATCACGCTTAACACCATTTATTTGTATAACCAGTTCTATTAATTCATCCGCCAACAACGCTTCATCGTACTTCGGCCATGTTTCAAGGTGAATTGATTTTTTATTTTTCAAGACGGTTTGCCAAAGTTCCTCGGCGATATGCGGAGCAAAGGGGGCCAGGAGTTTGAGGAGTGTTCCATACTGTTTCTTTGTCAACCACTTGTCTTCAATTGCGTTAATAAGTTTCATCAATCCGCTAACTCCGGTGTTGAATTTTAAATTTTTAATGTCCTCCCCTATTTCCTTGGTCGCTTTGTTCAGTATTTTATCGGCTTCTTTATCAACTGTCTTGGGTTCTTCTGGCTCACTGATAAAATTCCAAACTCGGTTCAGAAAACGGCTCGTCCCTACAACACCTTTTGGATCCCAAGGTTGACCATCTTCAAATGGACCCATAAACATCTCATATAGTCGAACCGAATCTGCACCATATGCTTCAACAATTTCGTCTGGATTTACGACATTACCCCTTGATTTAGACATTTTTTGACCGTCCGCCCCCTGAATCAATCCGAGATGTCTAAGTTTTAAAAATGGTTCTTTAAAATGAAGAAGTTCTAGATCATATAAAACCTTAGCAATAAACCGAGCATAAAGGAGGTGCATAACGGCATGTTCTGAACCAATAACACAGAGATCGACTGGCAACCAATGTTTTATTTTTGCTTCCGAAGCAAACTCATTTTTATTTTTTGGATCAGTATAGCGAAGATAATACCAAGAAGAATCAACGAATGTGTCCATAGTATCGGTTTCCCTCTCTGCTTCTTTGCCACATTTTGGACATTTAACAACTAGCCACTCTTTGGCTCTGGCCAAAGGAGACCGACCATCTTCGGCTGGTTTATATTCTTCTATATTTGGAAGTTCAACCGGCAAATCATTTTCAGGCACTGGCTGGAATCCGCACTTGTCGCAACGTATCATCGGTATCGGCACTCCCCAATATCTTTGACGAGACAAAACCCAATCATGTAACTTATAGTTCTTCTTAAATTCAGCAAGGCCTTTTTCTTTTAATTTTTCTATGATTTTATTTCTCGCTTCAGCTGACTTCATGCCAACAAATTCTTCCGAATCAACCAAGTGAGCATCTTCAGTAAAAGCTTTTTCCAAAACCGGACAGGTTGGCGCCGGATAATTAGGACAGACAACCATTTTTACAGGCAAATCATACTTCTTAGCGAATTCCCAATCTCTTTCGTCATGTGCCGGAACAGCCATTACAGCACCTGTTCCATACCAGCCGATTACATAATCGGCAACCCAGACAGGAATCTTTTCATTATTAATTGGATTCACCACATATCCCCCTGTGTCCACACCAGTTTTAGATTTATCCATATGCAAACGCTCCATCTCGGTTTTCTTTTTTACTTCTTCCAAATATTTATTTACGGCGTTCAGGTTTGCGTCTTTAGTCAATTTTGTCACCAGCGGATGCTCTGGGGCAAGAACAAGATATGTCGCCCCAAACAAAGTATCGGCCCTGGTTGTAAATACTTCTACATATTCCTGGCCTCCTTTTGAGAATTTAGAATTAAAAACTGGAAATTTAATAAGCGCCCCTTCCGAACGGCCTATCCAATTTTTCTGGGCAGCTTTAGTCGTTTCCGGCCAATCTAATCCTTCAATGTCGTCAATTAACCTATCAGCATAATCAGTAATTTTAAACAGCCATTGATAGAGCTCTTTTTGTTCAACTTGAGTTCCGCATCTGTCACAACAACCGTCTTTGACCTGTTCATTAGCCAAAACTGTTTTATCTTTTGGACACCAATTCACATTTGTTTTGGCCCGGTAAGCCAATCCTTTTTCGTACATTTTTAGAAATATCCATTGTGTCCATTTATAATACTCGGGGTCTGAAGTATTAATTTCTCTTTCCCAATCATAAGAAAGGCCGAACATTTTTACCTGTCTTTTAAAATTTTTAATATTCGCTTTAGCAACTTCCTTGGGGCTCTTACCAACTTTAATCGCATAGTTTTCCGTCGGCAAACCAAAAGCATCCCAACCCATAGTGTACATTACCTCCTTACCATTCATACGCACATAGCGAGAATGAATATCTTCACCAATATATCCTTTAGGGTGGCCGACATGAAGACCAGCTGCCGAAGGATAAGGGAAAGTTTCCAGCTGATAGTACTTTGGCTTTTTTGACTTATCGTCGGCACGATAAAACTTCTTGGCTTCCCAATATTTCTGCCACTTCTTCTCTATCTTGCTTGGGTTATACTTAGTCATTTAACTAATAAATCTTATCTGAATTTTAACTAAAAATCAAAATCCCGCCATTGGCGGGATTAACTCTTGGCTGGCCAGTGGGACCGTTCTATGTGAACTAGTTCCACCTCTACGTCAGAGAAAATATGTTTAACTTTCTTAGCAAGACGCTCGGCCATATAGACGCTTCGGTGCTGACCGGCTGTACAACCAAAATTTACAGTCATAATCTTAAAGCCCTGCCTAATACATTTTTCTATGTCTAACCGAACCATGGTCCACGCGGCTTGATAGAATTTCTGCGTATCTGAATCCTTATCGAGAGCATCCGCCACCTCAAAATCTAACCCCGTTAAGTGCATGAAAAGGAAAGGGGTGATAGGCTTATCCAGAGAATAGTCAAAAGCATCTATCGCTCGGCAATCAAACACAAAACCTCCGCCTTTGCCGGTTTTATCTGCCGGATAACCTGTCCTTTGAAAGCCGAAACTTTGAATTAGAACTTTCACAACACTCCTCCAACTAAAAGAACATATTTATATACTTATAACAGACCAAATAGATTCTTACAATTCTTTGTCGTTTGTTCAACCACTTTTTCGTATGGCTCGTTTTTGAGTTCGGCGAGTTTTTTGGCCACTTCAATAACATAAGCCGGTTCGTTTCGTTTGCCTCGATAGGGTTCCGGGGTTAAAAAAGGAGCATCGGTTTCAAGAAGAATCCTTTCCAATGGAACTTCGCGGACTATTTCATCATATTGACGCACAAATGTAATTATCCCATTAAATCCCAAAAACAATCCCAAATCAAGAAATTGCTTGGCCTCATTTTTAGTTCCGGTAAATGAATGGACCACCCCGCGAAGCGCGGAATTTCCAATTTTCAATTTCCAATTTCCAATTATTTCGGCCATATCTTTGTAGGCCCGTCCGATAGAGCCAGCTTTTGAATCGCGACAATGAAGGATAAGGGGCTTATCGTGCTTCAATGCTAAATTAATGAACTGCTCAAAAACTTCTTTTTGCTTTTTCTGTTTTTCCGGTTCTGGCGTCCGATAATAATCTAAACCCACTTCCCCTATAGCAACCACCTTGTCCTCCTTCAGCAACTCTTCATAATTCATAACTCGTAATTCATTATTCAAATCATTAGGATGCAATCCGACCGTTGCCCAAACGCCTTCGTGTTTTTGCGCTAACTCAATCGCCTGTCTTGATGTCTCCAAATCCGTCCCCACGCATATCATGCTGACGCCCGCGCGTTGCGCGCGGGCAATAACTTCTTCCCTGTCTTTGTCATATTGCGCCATCTGCGGATGGCAATGGGAGTCAAAAATCATTGTAATCGCGGAAACAACCCTTCGCCCTTCTTAACTATAAATTTATAGTTTTCAGGAATTTCTTTATTTAATAAATCGTCGCCAAATATTTCGGAAATTTTCTTAGAAGTTTCCGGCATAAACGGTTGTAGAGACCAGGCAATCGTATGGAGAATATAAATCAAATTGGTCATTATTGTTAAAAATTCCGCCTCATCATGTTTAATAGCTGCCCATGGTTTTCTATCGTCCATATATTTGTCGGCAAAACTTATCAGTTCCCAAACATTGGTAAGAGCTTCATGCAAAGAAAAATTTTCAATATTAGTTTTATATGCCTTAAATTTTTCATCTACCTGATTCCTTACCCCTTTATTGATTAGTTCTCCCTTATAAATAAGTTCTCCATCCATTTTGGTATCAATCAAAGTTAAAATTCTCTGGACTAAATTCCCTAATCCGTTCGCCAAATCGCTGTTATATCGCGCAACTAGCTTTTCTTCGGAAAAATCACCGTCTTCTGTTGATGGAATTTCGCGCAACAAGAAATAGCGCAAGACATCGGTGCCGTATTTTTCAACTAATGGGAATGGGTTCGTGACGTTGCCTAAACTTTTGGACATTTTCTGGCCGCCGACATTAATAAAACCGTGAATTAAAATCTGTTTTGAATTCGGTAAACCAGCAGACATGAGCATGGCCTGCCACATAGCCGACTGTTGCCGTAAATTATCTTTACCGGCTATTTGTACTCCTGGCCAAAATTTAGAAAATATAATTTCGTCTTTAGGCCACCCTATGGTAGAAATATAGTTTACTAGCGCGTCAAACCAAACGAACATAACATGATCTGAATCACCAGGCACATCAACACCCCATGGCATCTTTGATTTCAACCTTGAAACACTAAAGTCACGCAGGCCATCCTCAACAAATCTTTTTATCTCGTTGAATTTAAAACTTGATACAACAAATTCGGGATTGTTTTTATATAATTCAAGTAATGGCTTTTGATATTTAGAAAATTTAAAAAAGTAATTTTCTTCTTCAATTTCTTGAATCTTTAAATTTGGGTGAATGGGGCACCCGTCGTGCTCAAGTTCTGAATCAGTTTTTTCTAGCTCGCAACCTATGCAATATTTAGTTTTATACTTAGCTTTATAGATATCTCCGTTTTCTAAGCACCTTTGCCAAAATTTCTGAGCAGCCTCTTTGTGATAAGGGTCTGTTGTTCTTATGAAATTTGTATTGCTAATATTTAGTACCTTAGTTAGTTTTTTAAATTTTTCAGCATATTCATCTACGTATTTCTGTGTTGGTTGACCAACCTCCTGTGCCTTAAGATAAATCTTGATTCCATGCTCGTCTGTGCCGGTATTAAACACGACCTCATCCCCGATTAATTTATGATACCTAGCAATTACATCGGCTTGTACCAACTCCAAAGCAAACCCAATGTGGGGGTCAGAATTAACATATGGCAGAGTAGTTGTTATATAGAAGTTTTTCATTACACAAATCCAAATCTAACATTTCGTTCTAAAATATTTTTCTTTACTAAATCTGCTTTAGCTAATTTATCACCGTGTTTCAAATATGGAACCAGGTGGCTTAATAGTTTTAACAGATAGACCTTCCGACCACAACGAAGCGTATAATAATCACCTCTGCTAATAAACCCGCTGACAATTTTCCCTTTTCGTAGATCAACAGTAAGGGGCAGGGTTTCAATGCCAAATCTTTCAAGCACGATTTTAATTTTCCGCAACAAACCGACATCGTAATTACCAATAGCAAATAAGCCCCGCCCTCTGGATATATAGAAAGAACCTTCTGCGTCAGAAAATCCGGCAAGAAAAGCAAAGAAGGTTTTTTTGTTTTTAAAAACCCATTTATAACTATCTGGGCTTTTGTCTAACAGAAAAGAGAAAGATAGGTTTAGATTTGCTTGAATATTTATTTTACTTTCTTTGGTTGGTTTGCCTTGGATAATATGTCCGTATTTAGCAAACAGGTTTTTAAATAATTCAACCTGGCCTTGTTTGGTACTCGCGCACTTTATAGCAATAGTCTCGCTTTGCAGTCCACCTTTAGAAACATTAAGATCTCCGATTCTAAATCCAATAAGATATGCCCTTTCCAGAATATTACCGCTAAAATCCTTGCGAGGAAATCGGATATGAGACACGGCTATATTTCTTGTATGAAGTCCAAACTCGTTTAGTTTCCTGTAAATTGTCCCGCGAGGATACCCGAATCGCTTTTCTATTTCCCAAGTTGAAAGTTTTTGATCTATGTACCAATTTTTAAGCTGTTTTTTAGAAAAATTTACAGGCACATAAGACAGTCGAGGCTTTATGCCATATTCGCTTAATCGATTCCAAATTGTGCCCTGGCAAAACCCAAGTTTTTCAGCTACCTGATAGGTCGTAAGACCTCGATTAACATATAAATCTTGGAGTAAATCCTTGGAAATTAAAACTTTTCTCATGCTTCATTTTAGCACAATCGTGGGCTAAAATGAAGTTGTGATGTAAAATTTATTATTCATTTTCTGTTTATACGTTCGCTTTGTACCTTCGCGGTACTCCGCTCAGTACTTCTTCACTCCCGTTCAGTCGCTCTGCTCAGTATTTCGGCGCCGGAGTTTATACTGAGCCCCGGCGAAGTGCGCCTCAATCACCACTACGAATTCGCCTAAAAGATTGTTGTCGGTTAGTCGGGGTCTTATTTCGGCTAATGTCCCCCGGTAAATGGTTTCAAACTGTTTTGTTAGCTCGCGAGCAATCATCATTTTTCTTTCACCCAATTTAGAAAGTTTTTCCAAATTATCAATCGCCTTAAGAATTCTATGCTTAGATTCGTAAAATACAATAGTGCTCTTTATTTCTGAAATGTTTTTAAAAAATGTCTGGCGGCCTTTCTTGTGAGGCGGGAATCCCAGAAAAACAAACTCGTCGGTCGGAAATCCGCTTATGCTCAATGCCGCAATTGCCGCACTTGATCCCGGTATCGGAATAATTTTCAAATCAGGTATAGCTTTTAACGCCTCGCTTACCAAATAACTGCCCGGGTCATTGATTCCCGGCGTTCCGGCATCGGTAACCAAAGCTAAATTTTTTCCCTGTTTTAGCAGTTCAATAATGCGGTCTATCTTTTTAAAACCGCTGTGCTGATGATAGCTCAAGATTTCTTTTTT
>JBBUJJ010000038.1:0-6802 GCA_038054895.1 Patescibacteria group bacterium
CCCAAAGAATCGGCCATAAGGCCATGGCTAACCTCATGGATAACCACGGAGTAAAGCAAAACAACGATATAAAAAAATGGGAGCAATAATGTCTCCATCCTTGAAATCCTATCAATTTTAATGTAATATGTAAATCTAATTTAAATTACACTAAAATGGCTACAAAATGTCCGCGATGCGGAAAAAAACCAATAATGTCTACAACGCGAGTTTTGCTTCGCGGTCATTATAATCCGACCCATAAATCTAAAAGGTACCCCAATCTCCAATGGGCAAAAGTTGATGGCAAAAGAGTCAAAATCTGCACTGACTGCATAAAGACCCTCAATAAAACCAAATAAAATGTTCAAAGAAACACCTCCACGTCAAAAAGTAAACCACGATTACCTCTCTGAAGCAGAGGAAAAAGCTTTTGAGCTAATCGTAGCTGAACAAGATAAAAAGGCCATCCAAATGGATGATTTTGAAAAAGTTCCTGGTTATGGATCAGCCCGTATCCAGCACGACAAGGAACGTATCGCGAAGAAAAAGACTGACATACATGAAATGGGCACCGAGCCAGCCAAGACTGCCAAACTTCTTGAAGCAATCCTCACGGAACAAATAGAATTAAGCAACTGGTTTGGTGATAATACTTATACTACTATCCCATCAGAGTATGATGACTTTTTTCATGGAGTTGATCTTGCGCTACAGATAAAAGATGAGGAGCAGGAAGTAAAGCATCTTGCAATGGGTATTGATGTAACTACTTCTCCGATGTATATTCGTAAAAAACTCGGAATTATAAAAACTCATATACAGGATGGTACTCTTACAATGATTGAATATTTCCATTCAGACGATTACGATCCTGATTTTTATGGTGCCATGATGAACATACCGCAAGTAATAATAGGGGCCGAAAGAAAAACAATACAAGAGCTGAGTGATCTTTGGATGACAGGGTATGGACGGGCAAAATTAAGAAAAAAAACAGCTCAACCAGCTTTGTCACCGGAAGTTGAAACAAGCCAACGTGCTCAAGCTAAAGAAGCAAAGAAAAAACTTGGCAACCACAGGATCCAGATTATTCTGCTTGAAGAAATAAAAATGCAACTCTCTGTGTTTAATAAATTTGCACTCCGCAGTGGACAAGGTCAGGCAGCAGAAAAATTCACATCAGTACTTGGTGTCATAGAACTAATATTAAAAGGCAAGGAAATTGACGGTTGGGACGCTTACATAAATAGCAGTGATAGTGTTTTTAAAGCTCTAGAAGAGGCTCTTAACGACTTCGATAATTTATAAGTACGGGCTGTAGTGTACCGGCAACACGTCTGCATGGGGTGCAGAAAATTATCGGGTCCGACTCCCGACAGCCCGACAGTTATAAACACCCTCAGAAAAACCTCTTCTTAATGTGGTAAAATTAAGAGGTGATTTCCGTTCTGGTCAGTTGCACAAACTGCAACAAAAAGTTTTCTCGATATAAAAACAAGGCGAATGAGGCCGCGAAATTTGGCTGGAATCAATACTGCTCTACAAAATGCCAATTTGAAGTTCGGCTAACCGGAAAATACAAAAATTGCCAAACATGTAGCAAGAAGATTTGGCGTACCCCAAAAGAACTAAAAGCGAGCCGGACTAAAAGATTTTTCTGCAATGCTTCGTGTGCGGCAATATTCAATAACAATCTCCGTAGTGAGGCACTGCCTAAAAATTTCTGTAGACATCCCGATTGTGACAAACAAATTCCTCGAGACCAACTTTATTGCTCACAAATACACGGAACTTTTTCAAGAAAAAGAACCACAGAAAGCCTAAGAAGAGAGGTTTTATCTAAAATAAGAAAATTCCACAAGCTTAACGAGAGAATACCAGTAAAGAAAGAAATGTATGATGCTTACAGTAAAGCCCGCGATGTATTCGGTACATGGAATAAAGCTGTTGAAACTGCCGGATTCCAAACCAATCCAGTTATGTTTGCCAAAAAATATGTAGCAAAAGATGGCCACAAATGCGATTCATTAGCCGAAAAGATTATTGATGAGTGGTTTCGTTCAAAAAACATATCTCACGAAAGAAGTGTTCCTTATCCAGAATTTAATAAATTGACTTGTGATTTTGTGGTTGGTAAATTTTTCATAGAGTTTTTTGGTCTTGAGGGAGAACATCACGAATACACAAAACATGTACGCAAGAAAAGGCGGCTCGCTAAGAAATATAGACTTAAATTAATTGAGCTGAAACCGAATCATCTTTTCCCAAATAATAAATTGAACCAGGTCTTAAGTTTTTTAACATAACTTTCTGACTAAGTATCAAAAAACACCGAATTTGGTGTTTTTTGTTTAGACCCCAGCTTTCATTTTTCAAGTCTTCAGCTATTTACCAAAAATGGTCTCCGCAGGGCAACTCCAAGGAGTTGCCGTCATATAAGAGTCCAGAGATAATTATTTGTTCTAAAGCTTGGAAACAAAAGAAGGGCCTAATTTAAGTATACAATTTCTAATTACTAATTTCTAATTATAGAAGTGGAAAACTAATTCAACTCGTCTTCTGCGTAATAAAAATCCAGATCTGGCCTATTATAATTGAACAGTTCATTTGGCTTAAAAAATATAGTTATCTCTCTTTTGGCTGCCTTAACATCTTCCGAAGAGTGAACAATGGTACTGGAGGTAGACATGCTAAAGTCCCCCCTTATCGTTCCCGCCGGAGCATTCTTGCCATCTGTTGGCCCGCACATGGCTCTTGTAACCCTCACAACTTCCAACCCCTCAAACACAATTACAACAACCGGTAACTTCATCATAAATTTTTTAAGCTTAGGCAAGAAATGTTTACCTTTATGCTGGACATAATGCTTATCCAACAACAGCTTGGACATTTTTATCATTTTCATACCAACCGGACTGATGCCTTTTCTCTCAAAACGCGAAATGATTTCGCCCAACAATCCCCTATGCATCGCATCGGGTTTTAATATAACTAATGTTCTTTCTTTTGGTTTATTCATTTTGGTTTTTTATTATTTGATAACCTTCTCCGTCGCTGACAATCTTAACTGTTCCATCTAGGTCTGTACGATAATATTTTATTCCAAATTTTTCAAGTCGTTCTGTCACTTCCGACGATGGGTGGCCGTATCTGTTTTTTGCTCCAACTTCAATAAATGCCACCTCCGGACTTACTTTCTCCAAAAAGTTAACTGTCGTAGAAGTTTTTGACCCATGATGGCCTATTTTCAAAATATCAGCATCAATATCATCATTCAACAATTCTTTCTCCACTTTTGCTTCAATATCACCCACAAGAAGAATCTCTGTCTCTTTATAATCAAGCATCATCACTATAGAACTATTATTGGGATTCTTAACTGTTTGTCCTTCCAAAGATTCTCTGGGGAATATTATTTTTAACACGATGTCATTTCCCAGCTCAATTATTTTACCGGCAATTGCTTCTATCTCATTTGCTTGTTCATTTTTAACCATATCCACCCACGCAGGAACCACGGGAGAATTGTAATTCTCTTTGGCTTGTAAAATATTCTTTACATCATATCTTTCCAAAACTTCAATTAATCCGACCACGTGATCGGCGTGAGGATGGCTAAGCACGACCATATCAATTTCTTTATCATAAAAGGGCATCACTTTTGCCAATTCCTGAATTACTTTATTGTCCGGTCCGCCATCTATTAAAACCTGGTTTCCATTTGGGGTTTCAATAAATATTGCATCCCCCTGGCCTACATCAAAGAAATATATCTTGAGTAGGCCGTCCTTTTCTTGGGCGGTGGAATAGGTAGAAAATACAAAAACAGAAAGGCAGAGCAAAATTACTATATGGACAAACTTTAACTGCTTGTTCGACATTAAAATTATTTATCACAAATTTAGATAAAAAGAAAACCGAGCCAAGCTCGGTATGGTAATTTAATTATCTATTCGGATTAAACCCGGGCTGTTCAGCGGCTTCGCAGGCCCTGTGCTGATCTTGCAACCCTTCGGAAACCTGAAGCAAAATTTCTTCGGTAACAACCGGCTTTTCTCCGTTGTTTGCCCTGCTTATAGCAGCAAGAGTAGCGCCAATACCAACTCCCTCTCCGATAAAAGCCGGGGTCATGCGAGAAGTAGCAACACTAACTTTGTCCCAGTTAATACCAGGGCCAAGATATTCCGGCGGAACAACGACCTTCAAGAGTCGTTCTGTGTCTTGCTGGGTAAAAGGATTAAAACTAATTGTTTTATCAATCCGTCCAGGCCTTTGAAATCCTCCAGCAATTTTATCTTTGAAATTAGTAGTGAAAACAACCACTATCTCGAAATCTTTGGAAGTCATACCATCAATTGCCGCCATCGTTTTGCCCATTGCACAAAAATCACCCAAACGCTGTTCTCTGTCAAAATCTTCAATTATAAGCAGGGCTGGAGGGTATTTTTTGGCGACTTGGAGCATAAACTCAATCGCTCCCGAAACATCAGGATTTGTCGGCTCCAAATAAAAAACAGTGAAACCGTTTTCAATGGCCTTCTTTGCTGTTACAAGAGCTGCCATTGTCTTTCCTGTTCCAAATCTGCCCTGAAACAAAACCTTACGCCTAATACGCACACCGGCCCGCCGGCATTGATCAGTTTTTTCAATTAACACCCAAAGATTGTCCGCCAATTCTCCAAATACGCTATCGTTGTATACAAGCTGGTTGAGATTAATATTGCTCAGATCCATAAAACTTCTTGAAGAGGTCACGGCCTTGCCTTTATATAAACTGGCGGTTTTCAGACTTACTTTAATCTTGTCCAAAAAAGACTCGACTTTAGCAGTTTCGCTTTTCTCTACAAGAGCCTGGATTGTAGCACCATCTAAATCAAATTCCCCATCAACACCTTTTATTCTCATCTGACCCACGGCTATTTTTTTCTCTTGGTTTAGGCCGACCTTGACCGTTGAAAAAGCAACTGGATCTCTGGCTAAAAAAAACCTGTTTTGGGTACCATAAAATGGATCCCGGCCAAACATGTCTTCAGCGACCTTATTAAACGCAACAGCCAAATCAATGGGGTCATATTCAAACCCTCGCACAATAACAATTCTGTCTTTCGCCACGATGATTCCTTGTAAAAAAACAAACTTGGGGAAATTATACCACTAATTTTTAAAATTACAAGAGATAAGAAATTTATAGTCCAGAAAGAAGTTCCGCCACGCCTATCTGGTAAGTTGTAACCGCCCAAACAACTATGCCAATTAGTTTTCCGAGGGGCAAAAATATCATTCCGCTTATTCCAGAAATGAACCCAATGAGCATAGCGAAGGGAACAAAGGGAAGAACTAAAATATTGGCCGGCAAAGAAAGCGGCGAAAATTGATGAAAATAATAGATTAACAGCGGCACAACGGTCAATTGAGCAGAAACAGTCATAAGCGTTAGTTCTTTGAGCTTCCATAGTTCTGGAATTTTGCGAAACTTATTATCTAAAAACGGATAAACATAAAGCAAGCCCAAAACCGCCAAAAAGGAAAGCTGAAATCCAATATCAAAAACCAGGGCAAAGGGATTGAGCCAAATCATTGCTGCTCCGGCCAAAATGATGGAATTCTTTGGATCATAGAGACGGCCATATCCATTGGCAAATAATAGTAACAGGCCCATGATTGACGCACGGACAACAGAAGAAGAAGCTCCGGTCAAAATAGTAAATAAGATTATAACCGCCACAGAAATCCAAAAAGCGCTTCGCCTTTTGAAAAAATATATCAGCAGAGAAAGTAGAGCCCAAGAAATTATCATTATATTGTAGCCGGATATGGCAAGAATATGTGTCGTGCCTGTTTTGTTGAAAGCTTCTTTAATTTCTTCGGGAATATTCTGCCTGCTTCCCAGCAAAATACCGTTAATAAAAGATGCGTTCGGTTCTGATATGGACTTATTTATCGTCAATTCAAACTTACTTTTTAATTCAAATATTTTTTTATATAGTTCCACCTTCGCCTTCTCAAAAAATCTCAACCGCAAATTTCCTTCTTTATTTATCTTGGGGAAAGACATGACGGTCCTTATGTTTTGCTTCTTTAAATAAGCAACATAATCAAAATCCTCTGCAAAATTTTGAGGAGTTTTTAGGGCGCCCTCAACCAAAAGCTCGTCATCGAATTTATATTTGGGAAAAGCATTAGTATAAATAAGTGTCCGCTCATCAACTGCCAATATCTTATCCGGAACAATTAGTCCTTTTACCCGAAAAACTAATTGGGCTTTATTGCCATTTATATCCGGCTCCTCGTCAACATATCCTGACAATGTAACCACCATAACTTTTCCACCAACTTCAATATCAGCAAACTGGTTTAAAATACTATTGGCAAAATTAAATGAATTAAATCTGACAATTCCGAAAACAAAAATAAGAAATAAGACCCCCGCAAGTAAACCTCTCTTGGAATATGTCTTCTGGTACCCCGAAATCGCAATCAGACCAATCGCAAAGATTAAAAGAACCAATATCCATGTCTGGGATACTGGTAAAAGAGACGCAACAAAAACTCCGCCAAGAAAAGCGAGTAAAAGATAAAATAGTACCTGCGACTTGTGCATCCAAAAATCGTATCAAGAATCTCGAAAAGACTCCAGCCTCGCTCCGCCCTGCTGATACATCCTTCGTCTTGGAATCCTCAGGATTAGTATTTGTTTCCAATCGTTACCTCTTGGACAAATACTAATTACACACCCCAGTCGTGGCAAAGCAGTTAGGACAAGAATAGCAGGAGCCGGCGCGGACCATCAGCGTTCCGCATTGGACGCAGGCCGGAGCGT
>JBBUJJ010000039.1:0-6499 GCA_038054895.1 Patescibacteria group bacterium
ATACCGCGCCATTATCCTTCGGGTTGATAAATTTATTCAAATGCCACGCGGTCCCTGTCGGACCAGTTTCAGCTTCGCCGTCGCCTATGATACAAGCCACCACCAAATCGGGATTATCCAAAATAGCACCATAAGAAGTAGAAAGCGCATAACCAAGCTCACCCCCCTCAAGAATAACCCCCGGGGTTCCGGGATTTGAATGGCTTGGAAACCCATACGGCCAGCTAAAATTCTTCGCCAAATAACCCATACCTTCAAGATTTTGTTTAGCTTTAGAATAGAATTTTTCAAGCGTACCTTCTATATAAAGATTGGCTTGAAGGGCGGGAAATCCATGGCCGGGACCAAGTACAAACAACATATTAATATTATATTTCTTTATAAGATTGTTTAAATGAGCGTAAGCAAAATTAATACCCGGACAAGTTCCCCAATGTCCTAAAAGCTGGGGTTTAATATCATCCGGAGTTAATTTTCTATCTAAAAGAAAATTGTCTTGGAGAAAAATCTGAATAGCGGAAATATAATTTGCCGCTCTTACATATTTTTTTATTGATTCTGTATTATCCATAGAAAATACTCCCATAGTTATTTTAGCCTATACGCTTACGTTTAAGTAGGAGCGAGTTAGAAACTACAGAAATTGAACTTAGAGCCATGGCAACCGAAGCAAAAATTGGATTCATCAAAAGCCCGAAGAACGGATATAAAACCCCCATCGCAACAGGGATAAGAATTATGTTGTATCCAAAAGCCCAGAAAAGATTGAGTTTTATGGTTTTCATCGTCATTTTGGACAATCGAATCGTAGCGGCTACAGACCTTAAGTCCTTGTTGATTAAGGTAATATCGGCTGCTTCTATAGCCACATCAGTTCCCGTGCCCATAGCAATTCCCACATTAGCTTGAGCTAAAGCCGGAGCATCGTTGATACCATCCCCTACCATAGCTACAATTTTGCCTTCGGCTTGAATTTTTTTGACTTCGGCTTCTTTCTGATCTGGAAGGACTTCGGCTAAGACCCTCGTAATCCCGACTTTGTTGGCTATGGCCATGGCCGTTTTGGAATTGTCTCCGGTAATCATCACCGATTCAATGCCGAGCTTTTTAAGCTCCTCTATACCCTGCCAGGCATTTTCTTTCACAGTATCAGCTACCGCGACGGCGCCCAAAAGACCGGAATCCGAGGCTAAAATCATCACTGTCTTACCCTCACCTTCCAATTTTTGTATTTCCGTTTCATGTGCATCAATATTAACGGATATGCTTTGCATTAAAGCTCTATTTCCAAAATAAAACTTTTTAGGGTTACCGCTAATCATTATCTCGCCCTCCAGCCCTTTTCCGGGATTTGCTTTAAATTTATCTACAACAAAGAGTTCGGCATTTTCGGTCTCCGCTCTTTCTCTAATGGCTTTATCGAGAGGGTGAGATGATGTTTTGCCCAAACTTGCCGCAAAAGTCACGATGGCTTTGGCCACCGGATGCTCTGAAAATTTTTCAAGAGAAGCCGCGTATTGCAAAATATCGCTTTGTTTTCCGTCATTAAAGGCAACGACATCAGTTACCGAAGGTTCACCTTTCGTAAGTGTCCCCGTTTTATCAAAGATTATAGTGGTTACTTTATGGGCAATCTCCAAACTTTCCGCGTCTTTAATGAGAATACCATTCTCTGCGCCTTTGCCGGTTCCGACCATGATTGCCGTAGGCGTAGCAAGACCCATTGCGCATGGGCAAGCGATAATCAGCACCGCGACCGTATTCAGCAAAGCGAAGAGAAGCGCCGGATTGGGTCCAATATTGTACCAAACTACAAACGTAACTATGGCGAGCATGATAACGACGGGAACAAAATATGATGAAATAAGATCCACAAGACGCTGTATTGGCGCCTTACTCCCTTGTGCCTCCTGAACAAGTTTGATGATTTGGGCAAGCAATGTCTCTTGTCCGACCTTTGTTGTTCTGAAAATAAAGCTCCCGCTTTTATTTATTGTAGCGCCGACGACCGTATCTCCAATCTTTTTATCCACCGGCATACTTTCTCCGGTTATCATGGACTCATCAATAGATGAATCGCCTTCGGTAATAACTCCGTCAACGGGTATCTTTTCTCCCGGCCGGACCCGGACAAGATCGCCGATTATCACTTGGTCAATCGGAATATCAATTTCTTTGTTTCCTCTGACGACTCTTGCTGTTTTAGCTTGCAATCCTATCAGCTTTTTAATAGCTTCGGATGTGCCGGCCTTCGCTCTCGCTTCAAAATACCGTCCCAACAAGATTAAACCTATGATTATCGTAGCCACGTCAAAATATGGCGCCGGTTCAATCCCGATATTTTTAACAATACCGGGCAATACGGTTACAAAAGCCGAGTAACCAAAAGCAACGGTTGTACCTATTGCCACAAGAGTGTCCATGTTTGCTGTCCGGTGTTTTAACGCCGGAATGGTCGCTCTATAAAATATCCAGCCGGCCCAAAATTGAACCGGGGTTGCCAAAATAAGCTGGACCCAAAAAATTCTTAAAAAAGCCGGAGCAGTATTCATTAGGGCCGGAAATCCTCCCCATAGAACCAAACCGCCCAAAACTAAACTGACCGCCGTTCGCAGTTTTAAGTCCTTGAGTTCTTTTGTTTTTTCAGTTTTTTCCAGATCTTCGGATTGCAATTCTTCGCTGATAAGAGCTTGATACCCGACATTAGAAACCGCAGAGATTAATTTCTCGTCAGTTACCTTATCGGGGTCATAAGTTACCGTGGCTTTTCCGGTAGCTAAATTAACGTTTGCCTCCGAAACGCCTTCCAGTCCTTTTAACGATTTCTCAATAGTTAGCACGCAAGAAGCGCAATGCATCCTCTTCACTGAAAAAGTTTTTTTAATATCGGTCGTCATAGATTAGGGAGTTACTATAATTTTTCCATGAAACATGCCCATCCCGCAGGAATATGCGAATTCTCCGGAAGTTTGAGGAGTAAGTTCAATTGTAACTTTTTGATTGAGAGGCAATGTTTTGCGTATTTTAAAATCCCCGATAACTACTTCTTCTAAACAGCTATTGGGGTCTTTGCGGAAAAAATTGAGTTTAGTAGTTTTCCCTTTTGGTATTGAGATGGTCTCCGGTGAATAACCGCCTTCAACAATAATATCGATTGAACCCGTAGCACTGACAACTTTTTCTTTTTTCATAAGAAAAAACCAATATGTCAAGAGGATCCCCAAGACCCCTGAAATAGTGATGATTATTTTATCCATGGTATATAAAATATTAATTATATCATTTATTCTCGATGGAGAACTTACCTCCTGTTCAATTTCTTAAATTTCTTATCCTTTGCCAAGTAATATGTTCGTATATGCTATTCGTTTTTATACTCCGCATCCGCCGCCGCTTTGCTGTTTAATCGGTTGAATTTTGTTGAGGATATTGCGATAGCCGGAAGCGCTGGAATAATCCGCGCCCAGAACTTCTTTGGGGTCAATTTTTTTCCACGGCGTTCCCTGCGACTCAAAATATTTAGCTAAATTGATATATATTTCCGGGAACCAATAGGAATTAACAGCGAGAGCCGCTTTATACATATCCTCTTCGTTCACGCCTTGTGAAGCCATCAGTTCAAGGAGTCCCAGCATGGCCATGCCGTGATTGCAGTCAGGAAAATAGGTAGGATTACCGCAACACGGACGGTAGATATTCCAACTTACTTGCTCAACAAGCTGTTGTTGTTCCGGCGTAAGGGAAATAAATTCGTGTTTGGAATAGTGATTCATTGTGTTTCCTTGAGCCAATGTCCATCCACCTGTTGAAGCAAACCCTCCCGCGCCGCCATATTTTTTGTCTGACATCGGCCCCTTTTCAAGAATGGTATTTTTATTTCCGAGGCCAAGCGCCCACAAAAGATTCAACAGAACTCCGGCATTTTCTTTTGTAATTTTTATATTGCCGTTGCCGGAATCATAAAGAAGGCGTTTTGATTCGTCGCTCAATTTATTCTGGCCACCGTAATTACCTTCAAATTTATCGGCATCTATAACTCCAGCTTTTACCATCTGGGCGCCCAAGTCGCCCCATTTGACCGGTAAGATTACACCTTCCGCGGGCAAAACCTCTTTTTCAAACCTAACCGCCTCTCTTCCTTCCACGGTTTCGGGTAGGCCCAACAATTTTGCCATGGACGATTTTAGCTCAAAATTTAATGAAAAGTTGAAAAAAGTAAAAGCGAGCAATGCCCCCGCCGCGACAAAACAAGCAACAGCAGCCAATAATCTTATTTTTGGCAATTTTGGTAGTTTTAATTGTAATTTTATCTCCGGTAATTTAATTTCCATTTTTTATTTATTATTTTAACCAGCCGTTTATTGTTTGAACAAGCTGATTAAGATAAATGTTTATTTTTGTTTGTAACATCCCTCCGCCCATCGCCAGTTGGTTTGTCTTTGCGAGATACAAGATAAAGATGCCCATCAGAAGGAAGGTCGCGCCGGATATCAAGTCGGCAATCGCGATATTAATCTGCTTTCCGCCAATTGAGTAAGATAGACCCTTGTTTGACTCTATTATTTTTTGGGAGAATTTATTTTTATCCAGAAAATAGGCAATCAGAAAAAGTGGAGCGACCATGCCGAGAACATAGGCAAAAGAATAAACCCCTCCCCAGAAAATAGAATTGGGCAAGACCGACAAAGCGATAACGCCGGCTAAGACCGGGGCGCAGCACATTGTCGCAAATCCCGAAAAAATGCCCAAGGTAAAGACAGAGCCGGCGTTCGTGATTTTTAATTTCGGATGAACCGAAAACGGCATTGAGAAATGCTTGCCTAACAATATTGACGTGCCAAGAAGGAAAAGGAATATTCCGCCGATAATGTATATCGGGTCATGGAATTTGCTGAACATCTTTCCCAGTCCGGCCGCCCCCAGTCCAAGCGGAAGGAACACCGTTAAAAGACCCAGAAAAAACACAAAAGTCATCAACATTACCTTTCGTTTTTCCCTGAAAATGGAGCCGAGGTACGACGGCAGTAAGACGGTAATGCAACAGGGCGCGAACAGCGCCGCTATTCCGGCGACAAATGCCGTTATAAGTGAAGCAATAATTAATGTTTCCATTTTATTTGAGTTTTTCTATTTCTTTAATTAATTTGTCGTTGGCTAAGGCCATGTTGGGATCATCCAGCGTGAATCTAATTATACCTTCTTTATCTATTATGAAGTAAGTGTGGCCGGGAAATGCGCCGGGGTGCATAGGTGAACTAAGATATAATACATCATACGCCTTGGACACGGCACGAGAAGTGTCAAAAAGAATTTTTGACTTTGCCAGATTGGTTGATTTGCTCACAATATCAAGCCATTGGCTTTTAGAATCAACAACAACCGAGAAGGCCGCAATGTTTTCGGCGTCAAACCGAGAATCATTGCCAAGTTCCACTATCTGGTCCCAGCAGGCCGGATAACACATGGCTCCCTCGTTAAAGAACAAGACGACATTTTTGCCCAGATAATCGCTTAGTTTTACCATTTTCCCGTCAATGCTTTCAAGCTCAAAGTCCGGAGCTTTTGTACCCACCGCATCTTTGAAATAAATTTTTTCTTTCACTCCTGAATCAATCGTGCCATTTACTTCGGACGGCTTCTCGCCACCGGTGAACAAAATTAATCCGCCGATAACAATTACCGCCGCGCTGATAAACAATTTTTTATTTAGTAGTTTCATTTGTCGTTAATTTATCCTAAATAGGACAAATAATTATACTTGACTAATTTGACTAAAAAGAGAGTCCCCCCTATTAAAAACGCGGCGGAAGAAAAATTTCTTCTTGATAAAGAGTCCCGAATAACGGCACTTTGTTGATTAATTGTGTAGTTAAAAATATCGTCGATACAATTGCCGTTGAAATCAATATAAAAAGATTGGTCATAAGCATATGGCAAACCTGGTACTGACAATCGGCATGAAAGCTCAAAAGAGCCGCTAATGGCGTGGCCACAAACAAAAAAAGCATTAAAAATATCAAAAAATTAGACATTGCTTATATGTTATCAGTTTTAGACCGGATAGTAAACAACCTAAACCGGCTACATTTTTAAGCAGTTTTGTGATAGGATAACGAAAATATGAAAAACCTTAAATTCCCGATGCGGATAAATCAGTACCTTGCCTGGCAAAAACACTCAACCCGCAGGGGCGGAGATGAGCTTGTCCAAAAGAAACAAATTCTCATCAACGGAAGATTCGCGGAACTTGGAGATAAGGTCAATGAAAAAGATGTTGTGGAGGTCTTAAAAAATAAGAAGCCGAAAAGCTATCTCTATTTTGCTTACAATAAACCCGCAGGAGAAACAACCGACACGCCAATCTTCCTTAATAAAGAAATTTTTCCTCTCGGCCGATTGGATAAGGATTCAAACGGGTTAATGCTCCTGACTAATGACGGACGAGTTACCGACCGGCTTTTAAATCCGGAATACGCCCACGAAAAAGAATATATTGTTA
>JBBUJJ010000040.1:0-5742 GCA_038054895.1 Patescibacteria group bacterium
AATAATAATGTTAATTTTAAGCTTTTGACTTATTTCGTCAAAGTGACATAAAAGCATGCTCCCTCCGCCGGTTACTTTGGTATTCAGTTTACATTTGGCAATAGAAGTTCAAACTCCCTCTGATACAGCAAAATCAACGGCCCAAAAGGCCGGTTTAATTTTGGCATTTGACAGTTAACCCTTCATTGTGTATACTATTAAAGCGTTTACTGAAGGAGGTATTTTACAATGACCACAGAACGACTCAACGCAGCAGTCAAAGCAACCGATGATCTGACCGTAGACGAATTGGCAGATCTTATAAATCATTTGGGAGATGGGACCCTGGAAGATATTCAGAGGGAACCATGGAAACATCATATCGCACATTTTTTGCCAGCGATTGGCGACGCTGAGACAATACACACTTTGTGGGTGTTGCTGAAAGCAGTTCACGACAGTCGCTATGTGAGTAGAAAACATCAGACAAGGACAAGCTAATATGCCCGTGACGGAGCCCGCTCCCCGCGGGCTTTTTTTATTTCAACTTAAGCGACCAGCCCGTCTCTGATTTTGCCGCTTCCGCAGGCAAGAAAATATATGAAAGCGAATTAAGGATTTATCCAAAATAACGAGGTCGAACGCCAAGCTTCAGGCTTGGAGGCAAGAGAGGGTTACCTGTTATTTTGGCTTAAATCCCAAATGGGCTAAGTATATTTTCGCAGACGAGGACTGGTGGTCAAAATTAGAGATGGGCTGGGAGCGTCACCTGTGGATTGCTAACTTGTGGTGGATTTGGTAATATTAACATTACTATATGATTACCCAAAAGACCCCCTATATTGTCGTTATTTTGCTACTTTTGGCATTTGCCCGCATGTCTTATGCCGCTTCCGATGACACTCGCTATTTCGTTAAATCTACCTCCGGTTGGTGGAAAAAGTCATTTGGTGTGAGGCACAATTTTGATAATGGTTTTAGCGCTGATTTAACCGATTTTCAACTTCGCGTTGCAAATATTTTTGGCGTAGAGGTTGAGCCTGTTAAGAAGTTAAATGTCTTACCAGATTTGTCGCAAGAGCCGGTAATAAGTGGAAAGGTCAGAGCACAAAGAGTCAAACCCGCAGAACAAGTTCCTTGGGGGGTAAGGGGTGTTTATAACGATCCGTTGCTGTCAAAGTCGTCCGGAGGGCTAGGGGTTAACATTGCAATATTGGATACCGGGGTCTTAAAAACTCACCCCGACCTTAAGAATAGAATTAAGGCCTGTAAAGATTTTTCAGGTCCGGCGGCCATTGTTGACGGAAAATGTGATGATAAGAACGGCCACGGAACCCATGTTGCGGGGATAATTGCCGCCGACGGCGGTTCGGATGGGCTTGGTATATATGGCATGGTTCCGGAAGCCAACCTGTTTGCTTATAAAGTTTGTTCCAATAACGGCACTTGCTGGGCGGATGATATTGCTGTTGCCTTAAGAATGGCCGCCGATGATGGGGCTCATATTGTAAACATGAGTTTAGGTTCTGATAATCCAAGTCAATTGATAACTGATGCCGTCAACTATGCGGTTTCCAAAAAAGTTTTGGTTGTCGCCGCAGCTGGTAATGACGGGCCTTATGTTGGGAGTATTGATTACCCCGGGGCTGACGCGAATGTTATTGCTGTGGGAGCCGTTAACAAAGATATCCAAATTCCAGACTGGAGTTCTCGGGGTAATAATTCAACCTCAAGACCTTATGTTGTTGAAGAAAAAGATATGGAATTTGCGTCTCCGGGCGTCAACATCGAATCAACTTGGAAAGATGGCGGGTATGCTATTTTATCAGGAACATCTATGGCGACGCCTCACGTAGCGGGACTAGCCGCCAAAGAATGGCAAAAAGACGCTTTGAATCCGGCCTCGGCAACTAGAGAAATTCTTCACAAACTTATCACCGACCTGTTGCCTATAGGCGACGATGATAATTCTGGTTTTGGATTTCCGCATTTATAAATTATATTAAAAGAGAGCCCTGCATTTGCAGGGCTCTCTTTTTTTGTTTAGAATATGATTACTATGAAGATAAATCATGTTATTCGTACGCTGGTTATATCGGATTTTTTTGTTAATTCAGGTTTCAGCATATTTGGACCCGTATTTGCGGTTTTCGTTACAAAACAAATAAGCGGAGGGTCTCTGGAAGTAATAGGTTTTGCTACTGCCATATTTCAGATATTTAAATCAGGATTGCAGATACCGATTGCAAGATATTTAGATAAAAATCATGGCGAGTATGATGATTTCTACTCTATGATACTTGGGACTGCGTTAATTGTTTTGGTTCCATTTGCTTATCTTTTTGCCACAACAGCAAGTCATATTTATATTATTCAGGCGATTTATGGCATTGGAGCAGCTTTCACTATTCCTCCTTGGTATGCAATATTTTCAAGACATCTAGATAAAATGCAAGAAAATGTTGAATGGTCTATGGATTCTATTGCCATAGGCATCGGCGCCGCCGGATCAGCAGCCATTGGAGGAATTCTTGCTCAAAAATTCGGCTTTTCGCTAGTATTTGTCATTGGGGGCATATTGGCGATTTTTGGCGGGGTTCAACAGCTTAAAATCTACAGGGATTTAAAAGGAAAAGTTCCAAGAGGCACCGTCAGGCCATTACCCAACGGGGCCAAATAGGATTCTCTTATGTAGTATGATTAATCGCGATATCTCAAAAATTTTATATGAGATGGCTGTTTTACTTGAAATGAAAGAGGTGGAATTTAAGCCGCGCGCGTATGAGAAGGCCGCAAGCTCCCTTGAATCATTGGCTGAAGATGTTGGGGATATGTATAAGCATGGAGGATTGAAAGCTCTTGAAAACATTCCCGGTGTTGGCCAATCTATTGGCGAAAAAATTGAAGAATATATCAACACAAAGCATATCAAAGAACACGATAAACTTAAAAAAGAAATTCCGGTGGACATTGAAGGTCTGGCATTTGTTGAGGGTATTGGTCCGAAAACAATTTTACGTCTTTACAAAAAACTGGGCATCAAAAACCGGGACCAGCTGGAAAAAGCCGCCTCCGAAGGCGAACTCGTAAAAGGCGGGTTCGGCAAAAAAACAGAGGAAAATATCTTAAAAAGTATCAACTTTTTGAAAAAAGAGCATGGCCGCTACCTTCTGGGCGAAATAATGCCGACAGCAGAGAAAATTCTTGAACACATACGGGCTTTACCCGAAGTCCAATCTGCCGAATTCGGCGGTTCTCTGCGTAGAATGGTTGAAACTGTGGGTGATTTAGATTTTATCGCTTTTTCAACCGAACCTGAAAAAGTAGTAGAAAAGTTTATTAAATTTCCGGAAATAAAGAGCGTACATTCCAAAGGCGAACACAAGGCCCTGGTTCGCTTAAATATTGATACCGATGCCGATATTTGGGTTATGGATCCCAAGACAGCCGGAGCCGCGCTTATCGGCTGGACAGGGGATAAACAGCACAATATCGCCTTGCGGACTCTTGCTGAAAAGAGGGGCTGGATGCTGAACGATTATGGCCTCTGGCACGGTAAAACCTTATTGGCCTCCAAAACCGAAGAAGAGGTCTACAAAAAGATGGGTATGGATTGGATTCCGCCGGAACTTCGCGAGAATAAAGGAGAGATTGAAGCTGCTCTTGAAGACAAATTACCCCACCTTATCGGCTATGATGATGTGAAAGGGGATTTGCAGATACAGACCGATTGGACCGACGGCAAGGATTCCATTGAAGAGATGGCCAAAGCCGCCAAAGAACTCGGCCATGAATATATTCTCATTACCGACCACACCAAATCATTAGCCATGACCGGAGGAAGCGACGAGAAACGTCTGGTTAAGCAAATGGCCGAGATAGACAGAATAAATGCAAAGTTAAAAGAGCAAAATGAAAAATTCAAAATATTAAAAGGTGCCGAGGTTAATATCATGCCCGATGGCACGCTGGATATAGATGATGAGACACTGGCCAAACTGGAGGTTGTCGGCGCCGCTGTCCATTCCAAATTCAATATGTCTGAGAAAGACATGACTGCACGCATCAAGCGCGCGATGGAAAATCCGAATGTGGATATAATCTTCCACCCGACGGGGCGGCTCATCCAAAGACGCGAGGCGTATAAAATAGATATGGACGAACTGCTGAAAACCGCAAAGAAAACCAAAACCGTCATGGAGATAGATGCCTTCCCCGACCGTCTTGATCTCAAAGATGAATATGTCCGCAAGGCAGTAGAGATGGGCGTAAAACTCTCCATAGATACCGACGCTCATGCCACAGCACATCTGACTTTCCTCCGCTATGGCATTGCCCAAGCCCGCCGAGGTTGGGCCGAGAAAAAAGATGTTATTAATGCACATAGCTGGCAAGAGATGTTGAAAATGTTGAAATGAAAATTAACGTCAAAGCGAAGCCGGACTCAAATGAAAACAAGATTGAGAAGATTGATGACCTTAATTTCATCGTTTCCGTTAAAGACCCGCCGGTTCAGGGTCGGGCAAACAGAGCGATAATTAAAATGCTTTCAGAATATTTTCACACCCCAAACATCAGAATTATTTCGGGGTACATTTCAAGAAACAAGACAATTGAGATATACTAAAGTAGTGAACTATAGAGTACTACTTCTCGGGGGCGGTAGCGGAGGACATGTTTTTCCGCTTATTGCCGTTGCCAACACTTTAAAAGAAAAATCCCAGCAAACAGGGGGTACTTTGGAGTTGATGATTTTAGGCGAAGGTAAGTTCATGGAAAAGGCCGCAGCGGAGAATAGTATCGTTTTCAAGCCGGTAATGGCCGGCAAATTAAGAAGATATTTTAGTTCGCTGATAATTCTTGATATTTTTAAGGTGCCGATTGGGATTTTACAGGCCTTGTGGCATGTTTTCTGGTTTATGCCCGATGTTGTTTTTGCCAAAGGTGGATATGCTTCTTTACCGGGAGCATTTGCAAGCAAGCTCTACTTTATCCCTTTGTTCGTCCACGAATCGGATTCTGTTCCCGGTCTTGCGAACAGGGTTTTGGGCAAACTGGCGAAGACGGTTTTTATTTCTTTTAATTCAAGCCAAAAATATTTTAAATCAGGCAAGACGGTTTTCACTGGAAATCCTGTCCGGAAGGAATTGATTAGCGGGGATAGGGCGGCCGGTATACAAAACTTCGGCTTAAATCCGGCCATTAAAACCATTTTGGTTTTAGGAGGCAGTCAGGGTGCCCAGAAAATAAATCAGATTATTCTGGATTCGCTTGTGATGATGGTCAAAGAGTTTCAAATATTGCATCAATGCGGCGAAAGCCAATATCCGGCGATAAAGACGGAAATTGAAAAGTTAATAAAAGAAGGCGAGGGAGAGTATGCCGATTCCCTGAAGAATAATTACAGGGTTTATCCTTTCTTCAGCGAGAAAGAAATGGCGATGGCGTATGCCGCATCGGATATAATCATATCCCGCGCCGGAGCCGGCTCACTCTTTGAAATTGCCACGCTTGGCAAACCCGCAATAATTATTCCGATAACTAATTCCAGTTCAGACCATCAGCTTGAAAACGCTCTTGAATTTTCAAAATTCGGAGCGGCCATGATAGAAGAACAGAATCTTACGCCCCATATAATAATTAATCAGATTCAATCCCTTCTTGAACCCGATAAATATAATTCCACAAGCGAAAAATTAAAAACATTTGCCACGCCTGATGCAGCGGATAAGATTGTTTCCGTGCTTTTACCTTCTCAAATCG
>JBBUJJ010000040.1:5842-7558 GCA_038054895.1 Patescibacteria group bacterium
CCTCCGTAAGTTCCTCCAATGGATTAGGGTTTCGCTTTTGAGTATCTAAGCGTAGTCCGACTGTCGTCAGAGAGCACCGCAGGCTTTCGCGGGCATGGTGTCCCGTTCCGGGACGAGCGAAAGCCGGAGAATGAGTCGAGGTTGCACGCTGGGCAACCGAAGACATCTCGATGATGGCGGTCGGGCGGAGTTTAGGGTATGTGGATAAGGATTGTTGTGTTAAAATTATTTTATGAACTGGAATACGGCGGGTTTTGAGAAAAATAAAAAGTATTTTATAAATGCTGTCGAAAACGGAAACTTATCGCATGCTTATCTTTTTTCCGGGCCGGAGGGAATAGGCAAGAAGGTGTTTGCCTATGACGTGTTCCGTCTTATTAATCAGCGGGAGCCGGAGAATGACCCTGATTTTAAGTTGCTCACCCCCCGTTTGGAGGATGATGAAACTAAGATATATATTGAGGATATACGCAAACTTAAGTCCTATTTATCTTTGAAACCATACTTCGGGCCGTATAAATTTGTAGTCATAAATGACGCTGACCGGCTTGTCGCCGAGGCCTCAAATGCAATGCTCAAACTGCTGGAGGAGCCGTCGCCGTTTACTATTATTATTCTGATAAGTTCTAAACCTAAATTTATTCTCCCGACGGTATTATCCAGATGTGAGAAAGTGCAATTCTTGCCTTCAAGAGAAAAAGAGGTTGATAAAGAAACCGCAAAAGCGATAGATGAGTTTATGAAAATCTCCAAAGAGGGGCTCTGTGAACGCATGCAATATGCCGAGAAGTTGTTTGCCGGTAAAGATTATCAAAATCTCATCATTGGCTTGATACATACCCTCCGAGCGATAGAAAATCCAAACCATAAGGTCTTAAAAAATCTTCTGCGGCTCAACTCTTTACTTTCCCAGCCCCAATTCAACCACCGCCTCGCTTTGGAAAATTTTCTTATTAACTTACCCCAATAATTTATCGCTCCGTCCAACACCATTTTTCAGCCCGTTTCGATTGCTCCAGCGGCAATCTCCACTTGTCCTCACGACGGCGGGTCCATCCTGCCGTATCACTAAATTGATTGCATAGTTTAGCTCATCTGACGGAAAGCCTGAACCTTGAATAGTATTTCTCACGAACTCCGGCGTGGACACCAAGCCCGCCTGTTGCGGGTCTGAAAAATTGGTGTCGGACTGTGCTTAGCAATTTAAAAAAACAAAAAAGCCTGTTCAGTGTGGCTTGGGTAAAGCTTACTGAACAGGACGATTTAATACGGGAAAACAACTCGTGTTGGAAGTTTAAGTGCGTATAAATACATCCACACAAACCCAACAATGCTGAAGGTAGCAAATAAAATTGCTAATATTGACGTGCTGAAGAACCAACCGCCAAGAATTGAACCTGTTAAACAACCGGCTAAAGCAATAGATACCACCAACAAGGAAGGAGGCACTCGAAGGCATGACCAGCCACCAAATGCTATGCCAACTATGGCATGGCCGAAAAATGGCAATACTACTGTGGCCATGAATGAAGTAATCATGGGCAAAAAGAACCAACCAAGAAGATTATAGACTCTCTTCATTTAGCGTCTCCCAAGGAACTATACTTAAAATTATAATAATAAAAAGATGGTTAATTGTCAAGAGCACAGCCCCCCATTTTAGACCGAAGGCGCAACTAAGAGGTCGAGAATGGGGAGGGGCGGAGCGAAGTTTTG
>JBBUJJ010000041.1:0-6734 GCA_038054895.1 Patescibacteria group bacterium
GACGCCTTTATACCTGCAGAATATTTTTATCTTTGGCGGCCTCTCTTTTCGGCGCTCGCAGGACAAGATATGAAAAAAGCGCGCCGGATAAATTTTGTTTCAATCATTACATCACTGACGGAAATATGAACATTAAACACGAGAGTTTATATAATGCCCAGATCTATGCCAACCTAAAACCAGTCTTAGCTAAAAATATAATTTTTAATAAATTTTATACTGCGAATACCTGGCTCAATAAATATATATATAATTTCAAACCGGCTACGGAGTTTGTTTTGAAGACAGTTTCTTTTAATTTTTTACTTTCGGGGATAGGCAGAGCAGGGGAGTTTATTTTGAATTCTGCTCTGGGCAACAAAATAGAGGATTGGGCTAAAAAATATCAGCAGAAAAGAATAAGAGAAAATCCGGCGACACATGAATCCGGAGGAAGAGTTGTTTTTAATGACAAAGAGCTTGAATTTCATCCCCATTCTTTCGAGGCCTTCGCCATCGACAAATACAACAAAGGATTGAGACGGTTCGGTATTATTCCACATGTAGAGGAAAAAGATTCTGGACTAACTGCTTAATCGCTCCGCCCCAGCATCTTATTTCAGCCCGTTCTGATTGCGCCAGCGGCTTCATTAAAGCTCAGCCCCAACCCATTCTCGGGCACGGCATAAATTCCTGCTAGAATTTTGCCTCGTACTCGTTCCAGTCGAACTCCGTAAGTCCCTCCAATAGGTTGGGACCTCGCTTTAATATAGATGAATAACACATATTGTTTACTCTGGTCTAAACACAAAGAGATCATCTGTTCGGAAGGCTTCAATAAGATGCCGGGGTTGCGCTTATTACTTTGAATTTCTATTGCCAATTATCACCTATTTACCAAAACAACCGGCGGAGGGTGTGCCTCTTTTTAAAAATTAGCAAACTTTTTTAAAAGAGGTACCCCGCAGTCATGCGTAGAGGTTGCGAGGTGCTAATCTGAAATAAGGCGGTGCTTGTTGCTGAATTTTGCTATTTAACCTATACTTTTCCCAGATTCTTTCGGTTCTTTGAAAAGAGGACAAGGTGAGGGGTTTATTGAGACTTCTTTCCGCTTTTGTTTTAGTCGGGTTTTTTGCTGTCGACGCTTCGGCAGCTAAGCCAAAAATTCTCTTACTGAAAGATCTTCAGCCTGGGACGAAAGCAATCGGGTTTTCTGTTTTTAAGGGTGTTGAGCCTCAGCCGTTTGATATTGTGCTTGGTGAACCCGTCGAACAGATGGGCAATAGTTTTATATTAGCTAAAATTTTTGGCGGCCCCATGGAAACGCCTCTGGAGAAAATCGGAGCAATTTCCGGCATGAGCGGCAGTCCAATATTTGTCGAATGTACTGGTTTAGACGATTGTATTAAAAACGGAACTTTGGTTGGTGCTTTGAGCTATAGTATTGGCTATTTCATTGAAGGAGGCGTGAATTGTCTTTTGACCCCGGCCGAATTTATGCTTGGAACCCGGGTCGGAGGATATGTGGCGGCGGCTCAGTTTTCTAACGGACTGCCCAATAAGATAAGTGTTAGCGGAAAGGACTTCTATAACCTCTTACTTTTCCCGAAGATAGAAAATCTGCCGATTGCCGTAAACTCTGCTGGCCGTTGTGAAGAATCGCTGAAAAGCGATATCAAACCCGGCTCGATGGTTTCTGTTCTTCTTGCCACGGGTACCATTAATATTGGTGCTTCTGGAACGGTAACATGGAGGGATGACGACAAGATATATATATTCGGCCACTCCCTTAATGGTACTGGAATGGTTCAATATCCTTTTGTACAGATTTCTGTGGCTGATACTTTGCAGACGCCTCTCAGGGCTTACAAGATTCCCGGCTGTCATTTGGATACCAGGGGAGCAATACTTGTTGACGGTGCTTTTGAAATGGCAGGCGTGATTGGCAGAACGGCGCCCATGTTGCCGTATCAGGTGGAATTGCGCTTGGGCGACGATGGCATAATTTTGTCCGAAAAGTTTGCCACAAGTCCGTTGGCACAAGTTATCATACAACAGCTTCCGGTTATTTGGGCCCAGCAATGGTTGGGAGATGTAAGCCATTTTTCTTTGGCTTATCAGATGCGGATAGCCATAGCGAATCAGCCTGAAATTTTTGTAAAAAACATAATTCCGGTTCGGGTATATGAAAATCCTTTCCGAGAGGTTTTCAACAGGGTTTACGATTCGCTCCAAATCATGAAAGAAAGCGGCTTTAACTACGAAGTTGAGAGCATGAATGTGCGCCTGGATACTATAAAAGACTTCGGATTATGGACCGTTAAAAAATCTTTCTTGTCTCAAGAAAAGGCAAGTCCGGGAGAAACTGTTTATGCGAATGTTATTCTGGAAGAATTCTTTGGCTCTGCTACGAAGCAAATGAGCATTCCCATTAAAGTTCCCGAGGATTTCATGGAAAGAGTGGGGTCGGAAGCTTCGTCTAACATTACAGTTTTGGTCCAAGGCGGCAGCAAATTTACCGACAAAAGAGGTTCGGCAGGAACTGCTTCCGTTGAAGAATTCATCAAACAGCTGAATCAGGCCATGAATTACAAAACGAATGTTCTGTATATTCAGCAGATAATGCCGAAGTCCAAGGCCGAGCAAAAAGCCGATAGGGTCAATGTCAAAGCGTTGGTTAAACCGTCATGGAAGTGGACCGATATGGCAGAGGGCGACTTAATGCAGCTTCCGCGGGATGATAAAAATAATGTTACGCTGACTCTTTCACCGGCGTTGAATCATTTTATTGATCTTAACCTCTCCTTCAATCTGCAGGTTCAATCGAAAAAAAATGCGGCCTCCGAAACCGTAAAGAAATCCAAACATAGAAAGTGGTTCTTGCTATTCTTGTCCTAATTTAATTCCCGAAAGGGGATTTTTTAATTGCGTTAAAAGTTACTGTCGAAGTTGACAGCAACTTTTAAATGAATATAATACATAGCATGTCTAAAATTACACCGCTTTCAGACCATGTTTTAATTGAACCCCTAAAAGAAGAAAAGAAAAAGGGAGGCATTATCTTGCCGGAAACAGCCGAAAAAGATAGACAAGAAAAGGGCAAGGTTATCGCCGTGGGCCCGGGCAAGGTCAAAGACGGCCCTTCGACAGGCTCAGGGCAAGCAAGACGTGTTCCCCTTGAGGTGAAAAAGGGCGACGTTGTTTTGTTTACTAAATATGGACCCAATGAAATTAAAATAAATGGCAAAGAATACTTAATCGCCAAAGAAGAAGACATATTAGCTATTTTAAAGTAAAACTCAATGAGCATTGAACAATGAACATAAGAATATAACATGTTCACTGCTCACTGATTATTGCTCACTATTCGCATGCCCAAACAAATATATTACAAAGAACAGGCCAGAGAAGCGCTAAAGCGGGGGGTAGATAAAGTCGCTAACGCGGTAAAAGTTACTCTCGGCCCAAAGGGAAGAAATGTCATTTTGGACAAAGGTTTTGGTTCGCCAGTGATAACAAAAGACGGTGTTACGGTGGCCAAAGAAATCGAACTCAAAGATAAGTTTGAGAATATTGGCGCGGAATTGATGAAAGAAGTCGCTTCTAAAACAAATGATGTTGCCGGCGATGGTACGACCACGGCTACTATTTTGGCCCAGGCGATTTTGGCCGAAGGTTTTTCGGCCGTTAATTCCGGGGCCAATCCGGTAGCATTAAGAAGGGGAATGGATAGCGCGTTGGAATCGGTGGTCAGGTCTTTAAATAGTAGAAAGAAAAAAGTTACGAAGGAAAACATCAGGGAAGTCGCGTCTATTTCGGCAAACGATGAAGAAATCGGCAAGCTTATCGCCGATGTGTTTAACGAAGTCGGAAAAGACGGCGTAGTAACTGTTGAAGAGTCCCAGTCCACTGAGATGTCAAAGGAAATAGTTGAAGGCATGCAATTTGATAAGGGCTATGCTTCCGCGTATATGGTGACAAATACCGAAAGAATGGAAGCGGTTCACGATGACCCGCTTATTTTAATAACCGATAAGAAAATTTCCTCAATTCAGGAGATTGTTCCCTTGCTTGAAAAATTATCCCAGGCCGGGAAAAGGTCTTTGGTAATTGTTGCCGAAGATGTTGACGGAGATGCCTTGGCGACGCTGGTAGTTAACAAATTAAGGGGAACATTTAATAGCTTGGCGGTTAAGGCCCCCGGATTTGGTGACAGAAAAAAAGAAATGCTTGAAGATCTGGCCATCATAACTGGCGGGCAAGTTATTGCTGAAGAAAAGGGAATGAAACTGGAAGCCGTTGATTTGAATATGCTCGGTCGGGCAAGAAGAGTTGTGGCCTCAAAGGACTCAACAACCATTATTGGCGGAAAAGGAAAACCGGCGGACTTGGACAAAAGAGTTGCCCAGCTCAAGAACCAGATTTCAAAAACAACTTCCGATTTTGACAAAGAAAAACTTCAGGAACGACTGGCTAAATTATCCGGCGGGGTCGCCGTGATTAAAGTCGGCGCTCAAACGGAAACCGAGCTTAAAGAAAAGAAATTCAGAATTGATGATGCGGTTGCGGCTACTCGTGCAGCACTGGAAGAGGGAATCGTGGCCGGCGGAGGAGTCGCATTGTTTGACGTGCTTAAGGATTTTAATAAAAAAGCTGCCGAGCCCGCGAAAACAAACATGATACTGGACGATTTTTCTAAGGGCTCCGCTATAATCAAAAGCATCCTTGCTTTGCCCATCAGAGCTATTGCTGAAAATTCCGGTGAGAATCCCGACAGAGTTGTCCGGGAAATAATAAAAAAGGAACTCGGCTGGGGATACAACGCTTCCAACGGCGAATACGGCGATATGTTTGAAATGGGAATTATTGACCCGTTGAAAGTGGTCAAGGTAGCTTTGGTCAACGCCGTATCCGTGGCGTCAACTATTCTTACAACCGAAGCGATAATCACAGATGCTCCTGAAGAAAAAAGTTCGCCAACCGGCGGAATGCCCCCAATGGGCGGAATGGGCGGAGAGTACTAATTCCAGCTCCGCCCCAGCATCTTATTTCAGCCCGTTTCGATTGCTCCAGCGGCTTCATTAAAGCTCAGCCCCAACCCATTCTCGGGCACGGCATAAATTCCTGCTAGAATTTTGCCTCGTACTCGTTCCAGTCGAACTCCGTAAGTCCCTCCAATAGGTTGGGACCTCGCTTTAATATAGATGAATAACACATATTGTTTACTCTGGTCTAAACACAAAGAGATCATCTGTTCGGAAAGCTGAAATAAAATGCCGGGGCGGGGCTTTTTATTTGACTAATAATTTGAAAAATAATAGTATTTAGACATGAGTAAAAAATTAAAACAAAAAGTTTATCAATATTCGGCTGTTTTTGAGTCAAATGAAGACGGTGGCTATACTGTTACAGTGCCTGCTTTGCCGGGTCTTGTTACGGAGGGTAGGGATTTAAAAGAAGCAAAAAACATGGCCGACGATGCCATTATTTGTTATCTCGAAGGACTTAAAAAGGCGAAAGAATCTATACCTGCCGAAAAAGAAGTAGGTAATTTTCGTTTGTCTGTTAAGCTATAATGCCAAAACTGCCACGACTTACATCTCGCAAGGTTTTAGCGTCACCGCCGTCAAAATAGACCCATACCTGAATATTGATGCTGGAACAATGAACCCCACCGAACACGGTGAGGTTTTTGTTACTAATGATGGATTGGAAACAGACCAGGATATTGGAAATTATGAAAGATTCTTAGACCAGGATATTTTGCGCGACAACTATATGACCACAGGATCGGTCTATCAGATGGTTATAAATCGCGAGAGGAATCTCGGGTACAAGGGCAAATGCGTTGAAATAATTCCTCATATTACCGATGAGGTAAAAGACAGATTAATGAAGGTGGCCAAGAAGAATAAAGCCGATTTTGTTTTGGTTGTTATGGTTTGCAATTAGCCACGATAGAATTTGCCAGAAATATCTGCGGTCTGACCGATGCCCACACTACAGAAATAAATCCTAAAACAGCTAAGCCGGTTATTTGCACGATGGCCGAGCAGGTTGAAAAAATAAAAGAGAAAGACATGGGCGGTTCAATGCGTCTGGGCGCCTGCGACTGCAAGCTTCATTCCGAAAGCTTGTCCAGAAAGCTATACGGAACGGATAAGATATCCGAACGCCACCGCCACCGCTACGAAGTCAATAATAATTTCAGAAAACAATTAGAAGCGAAAGGGCTTTTGGTTGCCGGTATAAATCCGAAACAAAACCTAGTGGAAATAATAGAACTTCCGAAGCATAAATTTTTCATCGGCACTCAATTTCATCCAGAATTTAAATCCCGGCCGTTAAGTCCGCACCCTTTATTTAAAGGTTTCATTCAGGCAGCAACCCGTAAGTAAGCGAACGGAGCAGTCGTCGTATGACGGCGATTAAATAGTGGTTGCCGATTATCTAAATTTAAGGTAAAATATATTGTTTTGGAGAGGTCGCATAGTGGCCTAGTGCACCGCCTTGGAAAGGCGGCAGACTCGAAAGGGTCTCGTGGGTTCAAATCCCACCCTCTCCGCCAGTTGGGAAAATGCAAATTGGAAGAAGTCAGCTCGCGGCGCAGAACGCGCCGCTCGCATAGGATTTGAAAGGGCTTCTTTGGCGAAAAGGAAAAGGATTTATCAATGAAGGGCAAAAGAAATTTTTTCATCTTAATTTTTCATAAGAGTTAATAAATGGCCTAATAGGGCTGTTTTTTGTTAATTTTA
>JBBUJJ010000042.1:0-4411 GCA_038054895.1 Patescibacteria group bacterium
AAACTGGGCAGCACCGTTAGCATTATTCTATCTTTACCGAGGCAAAGGGAAATAAAATTGAATTAAAGACAAACCCCGCCACCAGGCGGGGTTTGTCTTTATCCCGCCCTTCTCGAAGGGCGGGGTTTACAAAAAGATAATAATGCGATAATATATACAGACAATGTTTGCGGTAATCAAAACGGGAGGGAAGCAATATAAAGTCGCCGAGGGCGATGTTTTAAGAGTTGAAAAGTTAGAATTTAAAGATGGAAATGTTGTCTTTGATGAAGTACTGCTTGTTGTAAATGGCGAGGTTAAATTAGGTAAGCCAGTTGTTTCCGGAGCCAAAGTTACCGCCAAAGTATTGGAGGAAGGCAAGGGCGAAAAAAAGATGGTTTTCCGATATAAATCAAAAACCCGCCAACACAAGAAAAAAGGCCACCGCCAGCCATACACCAAAATCCAAATCACAAAAATCACCCTGAGCTAAGTCGAAGGGTGTTTTTTTTCTGAATAGTTCACACAACCTTACAACCGCCGTAGGCGAGCAGTGGTCGTATGACCATACATGACTGCGGGGTGCACCTTTTCTAAAATTTACTAATTTTATAAAAGGCACACGCCCTCCGCCGGTTGCTTAGATGTTAGGTGGTGATTGGTAATAAAAGTTCAAAATAATTAGCGAACAGCCCATTTCTGATTTTGCCACTTCCGCAGGCAAGAAAATATATGAACGCCAAGCTTCAAGCTTGGAGGCAAGAGAGGGTTACCTGTTATTTTGGCTTAAATCCCAAATGAGCTAAGTATATTTTTGAAGACGAGGACTGGTGGCCAAAATTAGAGATGGGCTGGGAGCGACTATTTTCTATAATCCAACGCATTCTTTAGTGTAATTTCGTCGGTATATTCCAAGTTTGAGCCGGAGGAGAGGCCTCGGGCGAGGCGGGTCAGATAGACCCCTTTTTTGTTGCCAAAAATATCGCGGATATAGTGGGAGGTTGTCTCGCCGGCGGTGTTGGGATTAGTGGCGATGATGAGCTCTGTATTTTTACCACCTAGCTTGCTTATGCGGTCTCCCAGTTCTTTTAAGCGGAGCGTTTCAGGGGTAAAACCGTCTAATGGGTTTATAGCACCGCCAAGGACGTGGTAGAGACCTTTATAGAGCCCTGTTCGTTCAATAGAATCCAGATCCGTAACTTTTTCCACCACTAAGAGTTTTGTCTGATCTCTTTTGTTATCCAGGCACACCGAACAAAGGTTGTGGATAACCGACTTCGCAAGTCGGTTATCCACAGGTGAACCGTTTTCGCTTATGTTAAAACAGACCGTACAGAACGATATCTCTTTGCGAAGATTCGCTACGGCTTTGCCGAATTCCTGAAGTTCTTCTTCCGGCTTGTCCATCAAGGCGATGACAAATCTTGCTGCTTGTCTTGGCCCTACGCCGGGAAGCTTTTGGAATAGTTTTACAATATCTTTAAATTTGGAATTCATCGGTATGATATATCAAACTATGATATTTTATAAATAACTTTCACCGGTGCCATCTACTTGTCCTAAATCACCGTGGATTTTATCCAATTCCAAAAATCTTAAGCTGTCGGGATTTATTTTGAAATCAATCTCTCCCGTAGGGCCGTTTCTGTGTTTGGCGATAATCAGCTGGGCGGTGTTGATTTGGTCGGGATTCAATTTATCCCGGCCCTTAATTTTATCTTCTCTGTGGATGAACATGACTAAATCCGCATCCTGTTCGATGGAGCCTGAATCGCGAAGGTCGGACAACTTGGGTCTGTGGCCGTCTCTTTGTTCCACGGCGCGGGAAAGCTGGGAGACGGCAATTATTGGAATGTTCAATTCTTTGGCCAGACCCTTAAGTCCGCGGGATATTTCCGTGACCTGCTGGACAGGGCTGTCGTAATTTCTGCGGGCCGACATCAATTGCAAATAGTCAACGACCAAAAGGCCTAAACCGTGTTCGGATTGCAAGCGCCGGGCCATTGCCCTCATTTGTAGGATATTCGGTGAGGGGGAGTCGTCTATGAATAAAGGAAGATTTTTCAGTTCTTCGCAAGCCCGGGTCGTTTCCTGGAGTTCATCTCCGAGTTTTCCGGTTCTCATCTTCCACAAACTTACTCCCGATTGAGCGGCGATAAGACGGTCAACAATCTGGTCAAGCGACATTTCCATGCTGAATATTCCAACCGGAATATTGTCTTTAGCTACATTTAAAGCAATATTTATGGCGAAAGCCGTTTTACCGACCGACGGCCTTGCCGCAAGGACTATCAAATCGGATTTCTGAAGTCCGCCCAGCTTGTCGTCTAATCCGGCAAAATATGTTTTCTGGCCTCGCAGGTTTCCATCGCCCTGATTAAGTATTCTGTTCATTGCGTCATCAAGAGTGCCTCCAAGGTGTAAGAAATTTTTTGTGAGGGATTTTTGGGAAACGGAAAAAAGCTTCTTTTCCGCCTCGTCTAGGAGGTCTTCAACGTCTCCGTCTTCGTTAGTGCTGATGCCGATAATGTGATGAGCGGCATCAATCAGGTCGCGGAGCATTTTTTTACGCTGGACTATCTTGGCGTAAGAGAGAATATGAGCTGAAGTTCCTATAGAACTGGCTAAAGAGGTGAGATATGCCATTCCGCCGACATCATCAAGGTGGCCCATTTCTTCCAATTTGTTGGCTAAGCTCAAAAGGTCAAGCGGTTCGCGTTTGTCGAAAAGAGCCATGACTGCTTGATAAATGATTTGATGGCTCCTTTGATAAAAGTCTTCAGGCCTTAACGAGTCAACGATTTTGTTTATTGCTTCTTTATCAATCAAAAGAGAACCAAGCAATGTCTTCTCTACTTCCAGCGCTTGCGGCGGTAACCTGTCCTGAGATATACCGAAGGATTTATCGGCAGAGACCTTATTCATTACCCTACATTATCGGAGATTCAAAAAAGATAAGCAAGTTTATAAAAGTGCATTAACTGTGCAAAAAGATATTTACTATTGACTGATAGGTAAAATAATCGTAAAGCTTAAGAAGCTAGTTCTTAAAAAGGTTTTTATGGAAATATCGAGCTTGATCTTGTTGGGAAGTTTGTTTTCGGCAGCTGTCTCATTTCTTTATGGTCTTTGTTACAATATCAAAGGAGATGTAAGAGGAGCCAAATTTATGGCTTACAGTTTGCTGACTTTGGCCATTTCATGCGCGATCCTTCTTTATTGTGGCGGTGGTCAAATGTCTTTAGGTCAGGCCAGAAATTTAGCGATAGCCGCCCTTGTTTTTATCAGCTTATCGGCGCTTTTTTACTGGGCTTACCAGCTTACTAAAAATAATAATGACGAGAAAAGGGCGTGATTATTTTTTAGTTATGAACGGCCCATAGACGGTATCCTCAACTTGATAGCCCCGATCTTCGATCTGGGCTCTTATTTTATCCGCTTCTTCCCATTTTTCTTCCTTTCTTAACTTTTCTCTTTTTTCAGCTAGCCCCCTTATTTCGGCAGGAATTTTTTCTTGTTTGGGTGGGATGATTCCCAAAATAGAATCAAACTCTTTTAATAATGCCACTATTTTATTGGCACTATTTTTGCCGAGCCCGTGTAGAGAGTTAATAGCGCGCATAAAGCCGAATATCTCTGCAAGAGCACGAGGTGTATTAAAATCATCATCCATGGCTTCTATAAATAGCTCTCTTTGTCCTTTGGGCCCATTAAGAAAACTATCAACTCCGCCTTCTACTCCCGGACCATCTTCTCCACTTATTAATAAAAGCTTTTCCATAAATTCTATAATTCTTTGGACTGCTGCCTGGAATTGCCCCATTGTTGTCTCGCTATAATCCAAGGGGGAATGGTAATGATTACTTAATAAATAAAAACGCAGAACCTCTTTTGAATATTTTTTCAGGAGTTCACGCGCGATTTGAAAATTACCGGTCGATTTGGACATTTTTTCAGATTTGTTGACGAGGAATCCGGCATGCATCCAGTATCTAACAAACGGCTTTAAGCCCGATGCTGATTCTTGTTGGGCAATCTCGGCTTCGTGGTGGGGGAATATCAAGTCCTGGCCTCCGCCGTGGATATCATATTGCGGTCCGAAATATTTTTCGGTAATAGCGGTGTCTTCAATGTGCCAGCCGGGACGACCATCTCCAAACGGCGCCGGCCAGGACGGATCGCCTTCTTGTGAGAATTTCCAAAGCGCGAAATCACCGCGATTTCGTTTCTTAGTGCTGTCGTCTATCCGTGAAACCGCGTCATCGGCCATGCTGGCAGTTCGGCCGGATAGTTTGCCATAGTCGGGGAATGTGGACAGGTCAAAATATATGCCGTCGTTTTCAATTATATAAGCGTTGCCCTTGTCCAATAAGGTTTGTACTTGTTTTATTACTTCGGGAATATGGTCGGTGGCGTTTTTGTATTCGGGAGA
>JBBUJJ010000043.1:0-4480 GCA_038054895.1 Patescibacteria group bacterium
CGCCTAGACCCACCACTTAGCCACGAGGCGCCCTTCCGGGCGCTTTTTATTTTTTAATAATTGAAAAGGTGTCTGTTTTTCTTTCAATTACAGGATTAAATTGCATTTTAAATTTTAATCCACCGCCTCCATCGCCTTGCATATCTAATTCTTTATAACCGGCATTTTTAATCCATTCTAAATCTTCAAGCCATAAAATCAAACCAAGATCGTTTATAGAATAATTATTGATACCGATAATCCCCGCAAATCTGCCGGGAGAATTTACAACTTCATACCCGGCATTAAACCCCACAGGATTACCATCAACAACAAAAACCCTGGCCGTTAAAAATCCCTTAAAATCATTGCCTATCGCTTTATGATATTTCAAATCGTAAACATCTTCTTTTTGTTTTTTTAAGGCAACATCTCTCCATTCATCAACAATTTTATGGAGAAATCTTTTTTCTATTTTATCAACCCCAACAACTTCTACATGGTGCTCTCTGTAAAATTTATTTTTTGCATTTCTTACTTCCTTAAAATGTCCCCCGGGGGAAACAGGGTCGTATCTCGACATGTCTAATATCGGCCAAAATAAAGAATAATAAATATCATTTAACTTCAGGGCTCTGTTCTTTTTAAGCTCGGGATAAATTTTGTCCGAGACATCACCGCACCACAAAACCTCAATATCCTCATCTTTGAATACTTCTGCCGCAAATTCTCCTATTACTTCCGTCATTTCTTTTTCCGGAGAAATCGGGTCAGACCAGATCCTCCATTCATTTTTTGAACGATGAGCCAAAAGACCACTTCCATCAGGCCACTGAACAAAAACCGGTAAACTATCGGGGTTAATAGCGCTGCAAAGCCACCAGTCAAGATTGTGGTCGGAAGTATGACCGAAATTTTTTATAGAAGTTTCTATTCTGTCACGTTCAGCTTCTATATTTTCATAAAATTTCATATTATCGAGTTATGTCAGTCCCAGTTTTATATACGGCAAACTCTGATTCATTAATGATGAATATCGCTCCCCAATCCCGTCCTGATTGCGCAAAATAATCTCCTGACATGTTAAGCCAGTGTTTGGTTCCATCGGGCCAGACGGCATAAACCTTTTTATCGTTTATGTTCCTGACATAATTTGCAGTTATATAAGAGTTAAATGGTTTATCATCAAGCTCAATTGCTTTTGAAGAATCGAGGTGTCCATACAATTTAATTATTTCCGGCCGTAAATATCTTTTATACTTTCCTTCAACCACATACATTTCCGCTTCTCCTGGCCTTTTAATCAATACGCCATCGGCAATGGGTTGAGCCAATGCATTATCCACATAATTTATACTGACAGAAATTAGTCTCGGGGTTTCTTCGTTTCCAAAATTAGTGATATCGATTTCATTAACAGGCATTAATACGACAGAAGACAGTCCTCCGGGATTTGTGATATATCCAGGGTTGTTTAAAACACCAACTCGGCCCAAATTGTCGGTGTATAAAATCCTAAACAAATAATCCGGATCGTAATTTATTTTTATCGCTTTATCGGAAGGCAAGGAAGAAAAATTATACTGATACCAAGCCGGCTGCCAGGACTTTAAGTTGTAATTGAACATACTGGCAAAAGGATAGGAAAGAAATGCCCGCTCCGGCGACACGCGAATATTTTTTAATTCATCCCTGCGATAGCCATAGCGCCCATCCACGGAAATATCATTTAAATAGTTAGCAATGGTCCAGTTTTCAAAAACATTTGAAAATTTATCCGAGTAATTATTGTCCCGAAGAAATTGATCTATAGAATCGATGCCCGCCGTCGGACTTTGAAGAGTTTTGTTAAATATTGACGGGCCAAATTGTTCTGATAAATATTGCCCGAAAAGAGCCACTTGAGCATAATCAGTAGAAACATTGGGCCACTCGGTCAAACTATCAGAAGGATTTTCTAAAAACGTACTCACTCGCCTCTCTAAACTTGAATTATAAAAATTATCATTATAACCAAGCAGAGAAATAGAATACTCCGACCTTAATTCGTTAAGCCAAACATCTTCCTGAACTTTTCTTAAAAGTTCTTTCTGGTTGTAGGAAATGAGATGCTGAAATTCATGCCCTAAAAACATTTTTGCAAAACTGCCCGCCTCTACGCTTATAAATATCATCTCCCGCTCATTTGAATCACTGGTATTTTTTTTTGGATATTGATTAGAAGTATCAAAATATCCACCATTTCCTGAAACAAGGTCCTCCAGAACAATGGTAATCTTGGAATCGTTATCTATCCCCGGATTCGGCTCCGCTCCCCAGAATTGTGTCTCCTTGGGATAAATATTATTATCAAACTCCTGACCCAAAATGGAAACACTATTGTTTAAAGAGGTCCTCTGATTCGAATTCAAGTTGTCCCAATACCTATCCTCAATATAAAAATATGCATGCTCCGATATATGTCTCAACGTGGCGCTCAAACTCGCTCTGGAAAATTGGTCATACTTGGAATTAACATTAAAAATTTGGCTCTGGCCGATTGTGTTAGCTGATACGATTGGAACTAAGGCAAAAAAAGATACCAGCAGAATGCCGGCAACAATAAGCTTTTTATTAAAGTTAAAAATATTCACTAATAAATTTTAACAATTTTTGGATAAAAAGACAATTAAAAAAACCCGCTGAAGAGGCGGGTTACTCAATATTTTTTCTCTTGGCCAAGATAATCTCCTTGTCGTGTTTTGAGACATCTTCAATCGTCAGATTCTGAACAGCAAGAAGATACTTATTATAGGCCCACAAAGACAAGAAGAAATCATTGGCCTTATTCAAAAGTTTTCTATATGTGAAGGAACTAACAGAGTCTGACAATTTTCTGGTTGTTGCCATATGCGCATTAAGGTCTTTGGGGAAGCAAAAACCACCGTACCCACGATAAGAACCATGGAGAACGTCTTTCCAAGCCGGACCAATCCTGGGATCGGCACCAATAGCATCTCTGACCCTTTCGTAATCAACATTGTAACCTAAAGACTTAAGTCCATCACATTTATCCTTGAACATGTTCGAGAGGCCAACAGTTACCGCTCCGATAACATTTGACATATACTTGATAGTTTCAGCATCTGTGGCCGTATGGCCTCTAACTTCATAAGTAGATGCCATCCACGGACTCTGGTAATATGACATCGGTAAAAGATTCAAAACCGTCATGGCAACATCTCTACTTTTTTCTGTATACCCGACTATTTGCCGGACCGGCTTGAGAAAATCTTCCCAAGCTTGAGATTCAGTAAGAAATTCTGGATTAAATAAAAACTTATGCTGGGGGAATCTTTTTTGCAGATCTTCAGTTGTTCCTTCTGGCACCGTTGACTTGATAACAATTATTTTTTCTCCTCGAATAGACCCGACCACACTCTCAACTATGGACGTGTTGCAGCTGCCATCCGGATTGGGCGGGGTTGGAACAGAAACAAAGATTATATCTGCCAAATTATAGTCATCAAAATATCCTTTCGTGGGATCAGTGTCATAACAACGCAGGTTTTCGTCCCGTTTATAGCCCTTCTTTTCTTCAAACCACCGCCTTATCGGTTCGCCAACCATTCCAACGCCAATAATACCGATTGTTAAGTTTCTATCCATTTCAGACCTTTCTGTCATTGAACTTTCCTTCAATTTTGTTCAAAATGATATCATACAATAATTAGCTTATCTACTTTGACATAATTCGATTTTTGATTTATTATATACTACATAATCCATGAAAAAATTCTTACTTTTTATCTCAGATATATTTATTCTTTATATATCTCTTATTCTTGCGCTCTTGGCCAGATACCCGTCTGATTTTCAACGGCAATACGAACTCCATATATACCCGTTTTCTTTGATTTTTATTTCTTGGCTTTTAGTTTTTTATATCGCCAATCTATACGAACCGAAGTTGTTAAGAAACAATGTCCACTTTTATTCAGCTCTTTTCCAGGCAATTATCATGGCTTCCGCAATTTCCATATTGTTCTTTTATCTCATCCCTCTGTATGGAATCACCCCCCGAATAAATTTGTTGATTTTCGTGGCTATTTTCACCGGACTGGAATTTGCAAACCGTTCTGTTTCCAATAATATCCTGCAAAAAAGTTTCAAAAAATCGATACTCATCGTGGGAACAAATAATCAGTCCCTCGAACTTGATCTGTTCATAAAAGAAAATCCACAGCTAGGGTATGAGATTAAATCCGTCATAGATATTTTTTCGGATAAACTTAAAAATATCGGCCAAACAATTCGGGAAGAAAAAATAGATACAATTGTTTTAAGCCCTGAAGCATATCAGATTCCAGAAATAATAAATATTTTTTATAAATTTCTCGAACAAAGAGTCGGTTTTATGAACCTCTCTTCTTTTTACGAACGCTTGACGGGCATGGTTCCTTTGGGAGCAATCAATCAAATTTGGTTCCTGGAAAATCTGAATGAAGGAAACAAAAAGGCA
>JBBUJJ010000044.1:0-2369 GCA_038054895.1 Patescibacteria group bacterium
GTCCAACTACGGCTATCCGCAAGGATACGCCGTCAAGCCAATCTGCGAACAGCTCGTGGCGTTGGCCAGACACTTCCCCGGCCTCGATGCCGGTTCAGTGCTGGCCTGTTCCAAGGAACTGGTCGGACGGCCGCAGGAAGCCGAGGGATGGTTCGCCGTCCCGAAGTTCGAGAAGATCGGCCGGAATTACAACGAGGCCGTCGAGAAGGTCCTCGACCTGATCGACGGAACGAGGACGTTCACCAACTATCGCAAGGGCAACATGGGCGAGAAGTATCTGCGGCTTTCGGAGCGAACCATGTTCGCGCTTCAAATGCTCGGCAAGAAGCAGAAGGGCGACTTTCTGCTCATCCCGGCCCAGTTCGGCCTCACATGGCGAGGACGATCAGTGCGTAAGGTGCGCTACAACTACGCACCCAACGAATTCGGCCTCGGTTCGTTCGTCGTCGGGTGCATGCTCCTGTCGCATCCCGAACGGCTCGTTCAGTGGGAACAGTTGCACATCGACTGCCCCGGCGACGAGTACAGTCCGGTCGCTGATGGCAGGTTCGGCAACGCGCCGTACTTCAACTTCTACGACGGCAAGGTCGAGTTCAACACGTACGTCGTGAGCTACCCGTTCGCCTACTCTGGCTCCGCGTCTGGGTTCCTTTCGCAGTAGTAGAACCTTAATCGCTTGAACTCTTGATTCTGGGGGTTATCCACAGTTTTACCGTGGGTAGCCCTCTTTTTCTTTTTTATATATTCACTTTTAACTAGATTCTTTGTATACTTTCTATGAGCATAGGCTAATGAACGGCAGTTTATCTGGGCGAAGTTTCTGAGCGTGCTTTAGCCGCTCAAGAATCGCTCTCGGATTGCCGTCGCCGAACTCTCTCTTCAAAAAGAGATTAAAACGGCCGGAGTCGGAGCGTTCACGGATTCTCCGAGAGTGCCGAATTGAGGAGACTACTGCTTGCTTCCACCTGGAGGAGGTTCTCTTACGAGATGCTCCCGAATTAAATTCAGGATTGAGAGGATATAGACCGAAAGGTGGAAAACCTCAAGGTTCAGTCGAAGTCGCTCCTCATTAAGAATGCCCGCCAATCGGCGGGTATTCTGTTATCCTTTAGTAGATTTAATCCAGCCACCAAGCTGGCTAGCACACAGGATTCCCTCAACTATATCAAGCATCAGGTTTTCGCATCTTTGCCATATTGTGTAGCGATCATTTTTGGGAACCAGAGTACGAAAACCATAAAACAACTTGTACAAATCGTAGGATTTTATAAATATTGGAGTATCGAACTCGTTAAACATAATTATGAAAATTTATAGCAATTTATTTGATAAAATTATTTCTCTGGAAAATCTTTTTTCAGCATGGGACACCTTCAAAAACCACAAAAGGAACAAAACCGATGTTCAAAGATTTGAATTTCGTCTCGAAGAGAATATATTCAGGCTTCATGAAGAACTTAAGACTAAAACTTATGAACACGGCCGATATACCAGTTTTTATATTCGAGATCCCAAACAAAGACATGTCCATAAAGCAATGGTTCGGGATAGAATTTTGCATCATGCTATCTTTTCGATAGTCAATCCTATCTTTGAGCCGACATTTATTCAAAATTCTTTTTCTTGCCGAGTTGGATTTGGAACTCATAGAGGAGTCATGGTTCTTGGGCAAATAATCAGAAAGGTGTCTGCCAATGGAACTAAACCATGTTTTGTCCTTAAATGTGATATTAAAAAGTTTTTTGATGCAGTGGATCATGAAATTCTGATTTCTGTATTGAAAAAACGAATTAAAGATGTGAACACCATATGGTTACTTGAAAAGGTTATCGGAAGTTTCATATCATCTCGCTCAAATTTATTCGACAGGAAAGGATTGCCCATAGGTAATTTAACATCGCAGATTTTTGCTAACATCTACATGAATGAATTTGATCAATTTGTTAAACAAGAATTAAAAGTTAAATGTTATTGTCGTTATACCGACGATTTTGTCATTGTTTCTAACGATCATGATTGCTTACTGGGATTAATCCCGAAAATAAATTCTTTCCTAAGCCAACAGCTGAAACTGGAAATTCACCTGAAAAAGATTTCTATCGGTAAATTTCAACAGGGAGTAGATTTTCTTGGGTACATAGTTTTTCCTAACCATCGAATTCTTAGAACTAAAACAAGGCAACGGATATTTAAAAAATTGTATAAAAAAATAAAGGAATATAAGCTGAGCACCATCACAAATAAAACCCTCGAGCAATCGCTACAATCGTATCTCGGTGTTTTAAGCCATGCAAATTCATATAAATTGTCTCGGGAATTAAAAAATCAATTTTGGTTCTGGCTTAACGAATAACACACCGCCCCTTGCA
>JBBUJJ010000044.1:2469-3815 GCA_038054895.1 Patescibacteria group bacterium
GAATTAAAAAATCAATTTTGGTTCTGGCTTAACGAATAACACACCGCCCCTTGCAATGATTACAATAAAACAGTCAATAAATATCCGATTATCGACATTGTTGCAATTGGAGGCAAAGCCGCCATGGGTTTTCTTTCTTGCTGGTTTACAAAAATAAGATGAGTAATAAATAATCCCGCCAAAGAAAATACTGCCACAATTATTGCACTGGCAAGAGAGTATCTGGCCACTGAACTTGCCAGAACAACGGGCAGGCCAATATCGCCCGAACCCAATATCATAAACCGGCTCCCAACTCTGGCTTGAACTTGGGCTTCTTGCTTGTGGGAAAAAAACCCACTCATCTGCGAAGGGATTATAAATCCGAAAATGGCACCTGACTCCATCATTGTCTTTGCCATTTTGACCATATGCTTCGTTACATAGACGGCAATAATGTCGTAAAAGGATAATATTACCATTATTACAACCGCTGTCCCCGGAGAAATAGCCAAACCCAACAAGGACCCCACACCGGCTACTGCCAAAATTATTCCGATATTGTGGGTAAGAACGTTCTTAATAGACAAAAAGGCAGCCGCAATTAAAACTGTAGTCCAAATATCCCAAGGCGAACCCAGCATGGCGCCCATAATCACGCTAGTACCGGAAAAAACAATCAAGATCAAAAATAATTTAAAAGAAAAACGGATTACTCTTTGATGTCTTGAAAAAAATATAAAAAAGAGGGCCAACATCGCCAAGAAGATGGCGTCACCCCAATCAAATCTGACTTCCGGAATTATTACCGGCACGGATGAAATGGCAATCCGATAAGCTGAAAAAATACCCACCGCAAGAGTCATGCCAAACAATACCGCCTCTTTTACAAATAATTCCAATATGAATTTCATACTGTTCGCCAAATAACTAACGACTACCTAAACCACGGTTTAGCAGGGTATTGCTGAATTATGTATCTGTATCCCTTGCCTTGCGGAATTTCAATCTGATTCTCTTGTATCCAACTGTTTATCAAGTCCCTTTCTGTAGAAGAGATGGTTTTAACTTGAGCGTTTTGGGAATCCAAAATAATTGAGTCCGATTCAAAATTTTTCAAAGCTACAAAAATCAAACCAACGAAAAATATTCCCAACAAAGATATGTAAAAAGCGCCGAGCCGAGATTCAACTTGTACCGTTAATGGGTTGTTCATTATCGGACAATTATTGTTCCCGTTTCTTTGACATTCCCGTTGTCATGATAATCAAAGATCCCCTTTGCCGCAAAGGTAAAAGAAAAGTAGCTTCCCTGCGGGATATCCCCGACGCTGTCGAAACCCACCAAACTGCTGTCCGGACCGGAGA
>JBBUJJ010000045.1:0-3512 GCA_038054895.1 Patescibacteria group bacterium
ACAGACAAATCTACGCCCCAGAAATCAGCAACGAAACAGTTGAGTATCAAGGTGGCTACCCAAGCCGCTAGTGTCATCATTTCCAATGTTGCCTCAAGCAATATTACCGCTAGCGGCGTTACAATTACCTGGACAACCGACAAACCGTCAACATCGCAGGTTGAATATGGCACGACTACCGCATATGGAACCTCAACTTTTTTAAGCAGCGCTCTGGTTACTAGCCACAGTGTAAATATCACCGGTGGTTTTACTGCCGACACAACCTACAACTATCGAGCCATCTCGTCTATTACTGGCTTTACGGCCAAATCACAAAACAATACTTTTAAGACCCTCCCGGGTACAGGTGCTTTCTCAATCACTACCTCCTCGCTCCCCGATGCTGTACAAGGCACGGCTTACTCCCAAGCCCTCTCCGCCACCGGCGGCACTGCCCCATATGCTTGGTCCGTATCTTCCGGAGCGTTGCCTGCCGGCCTCTCTATTTCCGGTTCAAACATCTCTGGCACGCCAACTGCTATCGGCACTTCAACTTTCACGGTTAAGGCCGAGGATTCTTCCTCGCCGAAACAATCGGCGACGAAACCTCTGACGATTAAGGTAACAACCGGAACTGCTGCGACTAATTGCGGCGACCCCGGTTTGGTCTGCTCTAATACTGCTCGCTCATGTCCGGCTTTAGTTAAAGACACAAGTTCACAACAGTCATCAACTAAGCCGTTGAGTATTGTGGTTTCGACCCAAGCTGCCAAAGGTTCTTCTCAGGACGTTCCTTTATCGGCATCTCTTTTATCTGTTACGACCAGTTCTCTTCCGGGTGCAATTCAAAACCGACCCTATTCCCAGTCATTATCAGCCAGTGGTGGGGCACCTCCCTATGCTTGGTTAATATCTCAGGGTTCTTTACCGACTGGACTTACTTTAAACAGGTCTAATGGTACTATCTCTGGTACTCCAACCAGATCGAGAACTTTCAATTTTACTGTCAAAGTAAATGATTCAACTGGATCGCCTCCTGTGGGACAATCAAGTTGGGCTTATTTAATTCCTTCCGCCGCCCATTCAATACCTGGCGTAAATACAACCAAATTTTTAGAAGCTATCATGAGCATCGAAACGAATGGAAGAATCAACATACGAAGCGGTAGTACTCCACCATCATGTGGAATCATGCAAATGCAGGCGGGGGAGGCAAATAAAGTTCGGACTCGATGTGGAATAAATCATCCTGTATCTTGTGAATGGCTTGAAGGTAAGAATTTAGAACAAGGGGAAACCTTCGAAATTGTTGCTCGAGCGAGTATTTGTATGGCATCTGAATATAGCATTTCTATTAAAAATGGCAGTTGCTATGGAGGCCAAGTAAGGGATCTTGCTGCTGGATATAATGGCGGGGTAGGATGTGATGCAAAAAATAAAAAAGACAACGCTCTTGCTAAGAGTGTATCATGTAGTCAGACAGCCACGGCTCAACCCAAATATGATTTGGATTGCAATGGGAGAGCTACCTTGCGCTATGAATGTCTTTGGGATGACCTTGCCCATACTCAATGCAACGCTGGTTTTGCTGAAACAAGAGATTATGCAGCGAAATTTAATGCCTGCTATGAAAAGTGATATAATATATATTATATGAAGAATTCTATTCTAATAATTTTTATCTCTCTACTGGTACCCTTTATGGTGTTTGGCGAAGGAGTAGCGGACAAGCAAGTTTCTTCTTCGGTGTATCTTTTCCATTTGTATTACGATAATGGCCAGCTTTTCGCCGACAGAGATGTTGAGTTTAAGTATGATATAATCGCAGAAACATTTATTCCCGAAACGCTAAACACGCAATTCCCGTATAAGGGCGAGGTTGTCAATTTAAAGGGCGAGGTTGCAGAAACGTTTCAATTTGACCCACGCCAGGGCAATCCCAATTTTTTGAAAGGGACGCTTTCGGTCAAGGCGCCTTATGTTCCAGACGGTCAAAAAGTTAATTTCTATGACGGGCAGGGAAATCAGCTTCTTTCAATTTTTGTGAGCGAGAGTTCTTTCTGCAACGATGATGGAGTTTGCAATCCCGATACCGGGGAAGATACCAAAACCTGTCCATCAGATTGTAAAATCACAACGCCTGTTCCGATCGAGCCCCCCATAGATAGTGGACAAGGCGGTATGCTGATGAAGCTTATTTATGTTTTAATTGGAATAGGTGTCGTTGGTCTGGGCGGCTGGTATGGCTGGAAATGGTGGAAAGGCAGGCAAGCGCCGCCGCCATTAATTCAATTTCCTCAAAATCCAAATGTTCAATAGTTTTAAAAAAATACTTTTTGTAGTTTCTTTAGTTGCTGTTTTTATTTTGCCTGTTTTTGTTTATGCAGGAAAAACTGAAGGCGGAGATATAAATAATTTTGATATTCAGCCGAGAGTCGTGGGCAGAACTACCGCAAGCAGGAAAGTAGATATAACTTTTAAAGTTACAGTCTACCAGCCGGAGCTCAATGCTTACTGTAGCGCTGACAATGCCATCAGTTGGAAGGTTGTGGAGCGTCTGCCTGTGAGCGGTGATGCCGTTCTGTCAAAGGGCACAAAAGATGTTTCGGCTTCGGGTGTTCAAAATATCGACTTATCGTTATCGCAATTACAGTTGCCGGCGAGAACGACTTCAGCTACCCGCACGCTTTATGGACTTATTGAGTGCAGTTCCGTAACCGGAGGAAACATAGCCCAGTCAGAAGACATTACGCTTAATGTACCCGGTGGCGCCGGTACGAGTTTTAGCTGTATTGCCGGAGACGGGAAGTATGCCTGTAGTCACGGAGATAAGTTTGATTGTTCGGATGTCTCTGCATGTGCGGGTAAGCCATGCATCAGTATTGATAAGAACAAATGCGGACAGATTGCAACAGATTTTTCATATGGGTGTAGTAGTGGCAACACCTATGCATGCAGCCAAAGCAATAAATCATATTGTTCGGATGTCCCTTCATGCGCGGGTAAATCTTGCGTCAAGATTCCCTCTAATTTTTGCGGGTCGGTGACGGCTAAATGTGGTGATGGAGCGTGCAATACTACTCAAGGCGAGACGCAAACCACTTGTCCTGCTGACTGTAAACCAGGACAAGATCAGACCTATCCTTTTGAAATCACCAATCCATTAAAAGGTGGAGCTGATGACTTTACGAGCTTAGTCAAAATCATCGCCCAGTGGATATTTAACTTAGCAATACCTATTGCAGTTGCTATGATTGTCTATGCTGGTATCTTGTTTTTGACCGCCGCCGGAGAACCGGCAAAAGTTACTAAAGCAAAAGAGGTCTTGAAATATGCCGTCATTGGCCTAGCGATAATTCTGATAGGAAGCGGATTTGTTACGCTGATAAAGAGCATATTGGAGTTAGGAGGTACACCCTAATGAATACATTTAAAAAAATTTATTATATAACCGTAATTTCTTTATTCGGTTTTTCGGCATCGGCTCAAGAATATACCGGTATTGATTTAACTATCCAGAGTGTTTTCGG
>JBBUJJ010000046.1:0-1836 GCA_038054895.1 Patescibacteria group bacterium
TTTCCAAAAACAGCAAGAGAGATTCTCATAGACAATATCAATTCCGATTATCAGAATATGGGCAAGTTTTTTTCTGAAACCGCCCCTGCCCTATTGAATTCAAAAAACGTGTCTGCAACAGATAAAGCAACAATCCAAAAAGCCGTTGAATCCTTCAACGGCTCTAAAAGTTTAATAACGAATCTATCCAATATGGAAAAGGATGACAAGGGTATCGTAGAATCATTAATAAATAAAGTTGTTAATTTAATCAACACACCCCAACCCGACCCCACCAACATTCCTCCTCAATGTAAACTAGTGTGCCCGTCACAATAACCGCTCAACCCTCCCCCTTTCCGACCTGTTGCCTGCGCCTTTGGTCTCCTTCGGACAAATACTCAAATTAACCTTAATTTGCTTAACAAATTTTAGCATCCGTTCCTCCCAAGGGGATTTTCCGGCTAAAATTTGTTATCCAAGCAAATTCTCAATTAATTTGAGTATTATGTTACCCTCGGAGGCAAACGATCTGAAATGGGAAGGGGTTTCGCTCTTTTTTACAAGTTTTACAAGGTTAAACCTTGTATTCTAATGGGCTGCGCTGGATTGACACTTTTTAAGAACCATGCTAAATTGTTGAAAGTTTTATTTAAATCAAAAAGGACAAAAATGGCTCTACTGGATTACGGAGAATGTTCTAGTGTAGGTGACATTGTAACGATAGAAAATAACTCTGTCTTGGCAATTGTAACCAAGAAAGTAGGCATTCCATCAGGCATCAACAATCCGTATATAACTCGTTTGCATGTATATCCTTTTGTGGGTCTTATTGCGAGATTGAGATTAAGATTGCAGGGTAAATTGGCATTTGAAGGTCAGAAGGTTGATGACCCCTCATTAATTAATCCTGTCAAAATGATTCGAGGAAAAGTTTACCAGATGTAGAATCTGCCGAGACAACTCGGCTTTTTATTTGTGCAATAAGCACAGCCCCGGCATTTTATTTCAGCTTTCCGAACAGGCGGGCTTGGTGTTCTGAAGGAGTAGGTCATAAAACCTATTCAAGGTTCAGGCTTTCCGTCAGATGAGCATGATAATCTAACCACAGCATGAGACGACAGAAAAACCCGCCGTTGTGAGGAATAGTGGAGCCAATCGTTGGAATTGGCGTAACGAGGCTGAAATAAGATGCTGGGGCGGAGCGTGTCTGTTATATTAATTTCTTGAACTCTTCGATGGCGGAGATGTCCGTTGGGTCGATGCCGTATTCTTTGGCGATGTAATATGATACCCAGTCAGCTAATTGCAGAGAAGAAAATATTTTAGTAAAGACATCGTCGCCGCTTAACTCAACGGTTTCTACGTTTAATTTCTGCTTTTTGAACAATTCAGCCGTTGCTTCCATTCTTTTTAAAATTCTTGGGTTATCTGCCGTGTCCCTTAAGAAAACAAAGTGAAAATTTTGGGAAAGGAGTTTAGACACATTGCCGGCATGAAAACCCGCCATCTCGTTATGATTTAACTCCGGAAAAACATTTGAAAATGAAGGTTTTTTTGCTGTTTCATTAACCTTAACTTTCCAGGCGTAGGCGATGGGACCATTCTTTCTGGACGAGTAAATAATAGGCACAAATCCTCTCAATTTTTTTGCCAATTCTTTGCCGGTTTTTTCTTGATCTGTAAGCTGAACCTTAGAAACCATATCTAACGCCTTCTCCTGGCCTAATACCTTCAACAAGGCCCTTAAATTAAGCCCCAGGGCCAGACGTGGCTCAAGACCCCAATCAGGCATCTCTACGTGGGGAATTGAATTCTGGCGGGCAAGTTCAAGCAATTTACCACCAATGGAAACCG
>JBBUJJ010000047.1:0-5062 GCA_038054895.1 Patescibacteria group bacterium
ATGCTTGGCGAAGATTCTTTGAGCGACCTCTTTTTGAACCGTCAAGACAATTAATTTAGGTCTCGGCCATTTTTCAAAGATGGTTCGGAGTAGAATGGAGGTAATATAATATGGAATATTACCTACCACCTTATAGTCCCCCCAACTTCCAGAAGCCTTGCTTAGGAGAGTACTAATTAATGTTCCGATATTTATTTTGAGGGCGTCACCTTCTATTATCTCAACATTTGTGTTTTTAAACTTTTCTTTAAGCGGTTCAATAAGCCGACTATCTTTTTCAATTGCCATGACTCGACCAGCTCTTTCTGCAAGTTTTTCTGTTAAATTTCCAGTACCAGGCCCAATCTCAATAACGATATCTTCCGGGTCGATTTCAGTGGCTTGGACTATTTTATCCAAAATGCCCTGGTTAATAAGGAAATTTTGCCCCAATGATTTTTTTGGAAATATTTTCATACCGCTATCTTTCCAGAAGCCTTGCTTAGGAGGAATCATTCCGTCCAGATTGATCTAACCATTCGAAAATGTCATCTTTTGGCGAGAAGTTTTTCGGCAGAATGTTAACCAGCTCTGTTTTACTAAGTATTGCTGACACTTTTCTGTCAGAGCCCATCCAGTCACTAAAGCTCGAATATTTGTAGTTTTTAGCATATTCAAATGCTGCTCTTTTGTCTTTAATCCCCTCATCCTTCCATGTTGGTTGAATTAATTTCACTGGATTTAAGTGAATGTAAGAAAAAAGATATCTGGCCTGAACATCACTGGCTATATGTACTGATTTGAATTTCCCCTCAAAAAGAGATCCAGTTCGCTCATATTTAGTATTAAAATATTTGGCATATGCAGTGCTAATTTTTAACATAAACAAAGTGGCCGCGTTTCTAATACCATCATTCTCCAGAAGCCTTGCTTCTGGAACTTTTACATACAAATGAAAATGATTCGGCATTAAAACCCAAGCACATATAGAAATAAGCGTCTCTCCTCTATCAAAATCCCAAGCGTCTATACCCTTCTCAACTATGTCAGTTCTGAAGTTGATATTTTTATTTGAATTGCAAAGATAAAGAAGTTTAGCAAAACGATCATAGTCCTGATCGTCAAGAAAAATATTCTGTTTACTGTTGCCTCGGTTATAGAAGTGATAATATTCCCCTTCCTCAATTGAAATCTTGCGAATTCCCATAGTATCCTTATATTACTAATTCTTCTCCTAAGCAAGGCTTCTGGAAGAAATCTAATACTCAACAACTTCATCTTCAAAATAATTATCTACAAATAATGGCTGGATTTTCAAAACGTCCTGCGGCATTTCATAGATAAAGCGTGATGGTAGATTTGTTTGAGTGGTGCCAAAGATATTCCGATATTTTGCGTGAGTCATAATCAGCCGGTCTTTTGCGCGGGTGATGGCTACATAACAAAGCCGTCTTTCTTCTTCCAGTTCTAACGGCGCTAATGTAGCTCGGCTGTGAGGGAAAAGGCCTTCCTCCATACCGGCCATAAAAACAACCGGAAATTCCAAACCCTTTGAAGAATGGATTGTCATCAGGGTTATTTTATTAGCAGAATCTTTTAACTTGTCATTGTCCTGCAAAAGGGCGATTTCTTCAAGGAATTTTTCTATCCCCTCCTCTCCTTGCAACAGGTCGTATTTCCTCGCAACAGTTAAAAGCTCTTTCAGGTTTTCCATTTTATCCGCGGTGTTGCTTGTGGTGAGCTTGCCGAATCCATCATAAAGTTCCTTTTTCGCGACTAAACTTTTAAGATAATCTTCATAACCTACTCTTTTTATCACATATTTTATGACAGAGGTAAGGTTTTTATCATTTTTTTTATCAGACAGGTCGGTTAGAAGTTTTTTAAACTCGGTTAAAGCCTTGGCTTGTTTGGTGTCGCCTTTCTCTTTAGCCAGAACTCCTATTGATTGAATTAAACCCCCCTCATTAATCGCGGTAATTTTGTTGAAAGTAGTTTCTCCTATGCCTCTTGTGGGAACATTATAGATTCTTTCAAAACTGATTAAATCGGTCGGATTAACAATGAATTTTAGATAAGACAAAATGTCTTTTATCTCCCTTCTTTCGTAGAATCTGATCCCGCCCACAATTTGGTACGGAAATCCTCGGGTGATAAGCGCCTCTTCAATAGCTCTTGATTGGGCATGGGTTCGGTAAAGGATGGTAAAATCCTGTATCTTGTAGCCCCCGTTTTCTAATAGTTCGTCCATCTTATCAACGATAAATTCTGCTTCGGCCCGTTCGTTGAGGGTTTCTTTAACATGGATTTTCTCTCCTTTTGTGTTTTCGGTCCACAGTTCTTTCGGTACCTGGGTTTGGTTGTTTGAAATTATGTTTTGAGCCGCGGCCAAAATGTTCTTGGTAGAGCGATAATTTTGCTCAAGGAAAATGACTTTGGCATCAGGATAATCCTTCTGGAAGTTCAGAATATTTCGGATATCAGCGTCGCGGAAAGCGTAGATTGATTGGGCGTCATCGCCTATGGCGAAGATATTCCTACTCTTTGCCGAAAGAAGATTCACTAAAGTATATTGGTCATGGCTGGTATCCTGATATTCATCGACTAAAATATACCTCCAAAAGCTTTGATACTTTTCCAAAATATCCGGGTTTTGTTTGAATATTTTGACCGTTAAAACAATCAAATCGTCAAAATCCAGGCCGTTCATTTTTTTTAATTCAGCTTGGTAACCGTTATAGACACGAGAAACAATTTTCGTGAAAAACTCTGTTGGGTTATAGTTCTCGGGGAAAATCAGATTGGTTTTAAGTTTGGATATTTTGTTTAAAATTAAATTCGGATTGTATTTTTTAGGGTCTATTTCCAGATTGGTCATCACTTTTTTGACCAAGCTTATCTGGTCATTAGTATCAAAAATTGCAAAGTTTGATTTATAACCAAGGAGAGGGATTTCCTTTCTTAATATCCTCAAACATATTGAATGAAAGGTGCCCAACATCGGCGTGGCCGATGCAATTTTCAAATTCCAATTTTCAATTTTCAATAAGCCGTGAACCCTCTCTTTAATCTCACTGGATGCCTTGTTTGTGAAAGTTATAGCCAAGATACTGCTGGGTTTTATTCCTTGAGAAATTAAATAAGCCACCCGATGAGTTAAACAGCGGGTCTTGCCCGAACCCGGACCGGAAATAACCAAAACAGGGCCGTCAATTGCTTTGACGGCCTCTATCTGTTTGTCATTTAAGTTTTTGAAAATCTGCTCACTCATTGGTGGACCCGGCGGTAATCGAAACCGCGTCTCGGCAATGCGAATGCCGTGTATTGCCACTATACGACGGGCCCAGAATTCAAATTTGACAACATGTTAATTGTATTTTATAGTCGGGCCGGGCAGAATTGAACTGCCTCTTCACGAACCCGAATCGTGCGTACTACCGACATACTCCGGCCCGAATATTGGACTTGATAGTTCCCTACTCTTTCTTTTCCAGCAATCTTTTTTGCTTTTGTAGATGATCCAATACTCTAAGAGCTGATTTTCCACCACTGTCCATTGTGCCTAAAAATCTAAACGAACCTTTTCCGAAGGTCTCTTCAACTAGACGACCGATTTCTAAAATATTGCCACTGAAATGGGCTTTGTGAAATAATGATCTGACCACTTTTTCATCTAGGTTAGTTTTTTCCGCAATTGATTTTATGACAAACTCCAAAACTTCTAACTGGTCAAGATAGCTTTTTCCTTCAAGAAGCCCTTCATGGTTTAATTGTTCTATTGATTTAAGTGCTTCTTCGTTGCCTACTTTCAGAAGAACCTCTTTTGTGTAGACGTTAACCACGTCTGAAACTACTGCTTCATTGAGTCCTAAGAAATTTACAATTGTTCTTTTTGGGTTTTTGCCTATCCTCTTAAGTTTTTCTACTGGAAAAGCAGAAATAAAACCTATTCTATACCCCTTTCTTGCATAGCTGTCGCTATTATTTTTAATTAACTCTTCTGCATAATAACCTTTCAGGTGACAAATTTCATGGAAAAGACCTGTAAGGTAATCAAGAAAATCCTTATTCTTGAATTCTCCATTTATAAAAATTGCTTGCTGACTTAAGCGTGTAGCCCCCATTTCGTCTCCTATTTTCATTCGTGTAAAGATCTTTCCGTATAGGCTATCGGGTATAATATGAATATTATTATCCGGTATGTCAAAAGGCTGCAACCCCCATTGTTGTAATAGTTCATTGATCATCTCGTTCGCAGCTTTTATAATATCACGATCGATCCGGTCTTTTTGTAGCTCCTTCTCTTTTATTTCTTGAAGCATTTCTTCAGTCATGTCTGCAAGGTGATACTCACCAAAAAGAGCGCTTAGTAGCTTGCGTGCTTCTTCTTTAGCTTCTTCTGGTGCTTTGCCTACAATCCTCACTTCCGGCCTTTTTCCGAGTGGTAATTTTTCTTTCATGTGTGTTTTGTTATCTTTGCTTTATACATAATATTTTTTCATCCTTTCTTTTTCTTCTTCATCAATTGCTTTTTCTATTTTTTCCAATGACTTTTTTAATTCTTCAGGAGATTTTTTATCCAGCTCATGAATTCTTTTTTCCAAATATTCTTTTGTATTTTTGGCGGGGTCGTCTATCACCTCGGCTAAAAGGTAATTTAAGATTAATCCAATCTTGGGTCCCGGCTTGGTATCAAGATTTTTCATCACATCCTCTCCGCCAACCTTGAGCATTTTTACGGAAATCGGGTCATGAGAAACCTTGTCAATAATATATTGCAGATGCCTTAGTTTGTAAGGTACTGCTTTTGGACGGCCCGAACCGATTCTGTCCGCTTCGCGGACCCTTATCAGGTCGTTAATATTTTCCGGGCCGACATTGGCCAATAAGCGCCTAACCGATGATTCGGTTACCTCTCCCACGTTGTAGTAAAAAAGATGGTAACGGACAAGCTTAACAACTTTCTCGGCTGTTTCTTTGGAAAACCTTAGTTGGCCCATGATTTCGGCAGTAATTTTGGCTCCAACAACATCGTGGCCGTAAAAGGTAGAGTATTTTCCATCCCCTCTCTTGGTTTGCGGTT
>JBBUJJ010000048.1:0-1876 GCA_038054895.1 Patescibacteria group bacterium
AAGCTTGATTTTATAACTAAATTTTGGTAATATTGTTCTCATGCAAGAAATACAAACACAAGTACCGTACGAGGACATGCTAAAAGCAGGCATGCATTTTGGCCGGAAAAAGACGGTTTATAATCCCTTGATGTCTAAATATGTTTTTACCATTCGCGACGGAATATGTATTATTGACCTTTTAAAAACCCGGGCTCAATTAAAAAACAGCGTTGAATTTATTAAAACGACTTTAGCCAAAGGGGGATTAATCTTGTTTGTTGCCCTTACTAAACAATCAGTTGATTCCACAAAAAAGTTAGCCGAAGCATTAAATATGCCCTATGTTGTTGACAGGTGGATAGGTGGAACGCTTACTAATTACAAGGTAATCAATTCAAGGGTGAAGAAATTGGAAGAACTGGAGAAAGCGACTAAGTCGGGCGAATTGGATAAATATACCAAAAAAGAAAGAATGATGTTTAACAAAGAGCTTCAGAAAATGTCTGTTCATTTTGAAGGCTTAAAGAAGCTGATTCGCATGCCGGACGTGGTATTTGTATCCTCTCTAAAGGAGAGCGCTTTGCCTGTGAGGGAAGCCAAAAGAATGGGTGTTAAAACTTTAGGCATAGCAAATACAGATTCTAATCCGGAGGATATGGATTACGTAATTCCTGCTAATGACCGCTCCAAAAAATCAGTGGATTTAATTATGGAAATAATCAAGAATGAGTTAGTTAATAACAAATGATATCAAAATTAACTGACGTAGAAAAAATAAAACACTTGAGAGAAAGCACGGGGCTTTCTTTTAATGAAATTAAAAAAGCCCTTGATGAGGCCGGAGGAGACCAGGCAAGAGCTATGGAAATACTGAAGGCCCATGGAGTTAAAATGGCCGAGAAGAAAGCGACCCGCGAAGTCGGGGAAGGTGTAGTTGCCTCTTATATTCATGCAACAAAAAAACTTGGTTCTATGGTGGAAGTCCTTTGTGAGACCGATTTTGTCGCTAGAAATGCGGATTTTCAGGAGTTAGCCAAAGAAATTGCTATGCACATTGCCGCCATGAAGCCCGGAAATGTCAGCGACCTTTTGGACCAACCCTATGTTAAGGACCAAGACATGACCGTAAAGGATTTCATCAATAGCCATGTAGCTAAATTGGGAGAGAACATTCAGATAGGCCGGTTTGAAATATTTCAAATTTAAACTGTTATGTTTATTTTAGTTCCCCTCACATTATTGTTGGCGTCTGCTGTTGGAATTTTGGTTGTTGTTTTCCGCAAGATGCCGTACTTAAACAAACTCACTCCAGAAACCCATGCGGGGGGTGATATTCTAACCGATTTATTTCCAGAACTTTCGGCAGGATTTAAGGGCTTAAAATTGAAGGAGTACGGGGACCTGTGGCTCGTAGAACTTGAGAAGTTGCTCCGGCGTTTGCGGGTTATTTCGTTGAAAATGGACAGAATATCTGATTCGTGGATAAAGAAAATAAGAAAAGGCAATATTTCCAGGACAATAAATTCTTCTATTGAGAAGAAAACAGAAACAATAGAAATTCCTGTTTCAAAAGCTCAATCTGTTCAAGTAATAACCATGAAGGATATGAAAAGAGAGGAGCAGCGCCTGATAATAGAAATAGCTAAAAATCCCAAGGACTCAAAATTATACGAAGTTCTTGGTGACCTCTACATAAAGACGAATAACTTTTCTGACGCTAAAGAGTCGTTTGAGGCGGCAATAGAGCTAAGTCCCAATAACGAAGAATTGCAAAAAAAACTTTCTCAAGTTCTCGAAAAAATGGTAAACTCTCAATAATTGCCGACCTAGCTCAACGGTAGAGCAACACTTTTGTAAAGTGAAGGTTCCGAGTTCAAATCTCGGGGTCGGCTCC
>JBBUJJ010000049.1:0-2638 GCA_038054895.1 Patescibacteria group bacterium
TATTCAACAACCGACAATATCGGCATTGGGAAGATGTATCGTCCCTATTACCCCACCCCTCTAACAATTGCTTGCTTGAAAAATGGTTTAGGCTCTGCCCTTTTCGCTCGCCGCTACTAAGGGTATCTATTCTATTTCTTTTCCTCTGGGTACTGAGATGTTTCACTTCGCCAGGTATACTTCCCGCTTTCGCGGAATAATTGCGGTTTACGCAATTGGGTTTCCCCATTCGGATATCTCCGGATCAAAGCCTGCTAGACGGCTCCCCGAAGCTTAAGGCAGTCACGCCACCTCCTTCATCGCCTTTTAGTGTCAAGGCATCCTCCATACGCCCTTATATTTAATGAGTAATGATTCCTTGTAAAATTAAATTTCTTTTGTTTGTGATTATTTCTACTTACTTTACTTACCCGCTGTTTTGTAAACTACTTGATAATTTACAAAACGCTTATTCAATTTTCAAGCTGCTTTCCTTAGCATCCAACGATTATATACTTCTTTATGAAATGTACAATCGTTGAAGGCCACAATATTATATATCCCTCGTCGCCCAGCTCGCTCGGGATCATTTTTAAGCAGAGCTTAAAAATGAAAACACCGCTTTACAGGCGGCTTTGATTTGCTTAGCACCAAAAAAGGGAGGATTTATCAGCCGCTTGTAGTATTATTTATTAGTATTTTATACATATTTCTTTGTAGGTCTTAGTATATCAGATGGGCTGTCCACAAGTCAATAGCTATTCTTTAATACATGTTCCGCCCGCATCTGGATAACTTCCGTCTAATTTACACGTGTAGCCACCAGGGCATAATTTCCCAGTAATGCCTCCGCAAAATTCTCCACCTGTATTTGAATCATTCAAAATTTGATCAGGATTTGGGAAACTCTTGCCGTCGCTAGTCACACATTGCTCGGGATAGGTTTCAAGCATTTTGCTGTCTTTTGCCTTAACGCACTCTTCAAAAGTATAGATGGCTGATTGCTGTTGATTACCCCAATACCACATGGCGCCATAGGCGCCGGCGCCGAGAACTAAAAGCAGAATAATGATTGGTAGTCCATGAATTAAGTATATCACACAACCATTCTTGTTTTATACCAGTAAAATCCGAGGGTGCTTAAAAATCCGGCAAATAAAGATACATACAAAGCTGAAGATGCGCCAGTTTTAACATTCAATGCTCCCAAAACTACTCCAAGAGTTACGGTAACCGGATTGGAAACTATTTGAGAATAATTATCAGCTCTTGCTTGGGAAACATTATTTAACGTAGCGGTTGTTCCGGGATTTACGGTAGTATAAAATCTAACTATCGCTTCCTGGTTAATGCCCAATGTTCCAATGTTCAAACCTGAATTGGTAACACCATTGGATGTAATAATTCCATTCAAACCGGTTGAATTATTAACATATGACATTCCTGACGGTAAAACATCAGTTACAATAACATTATAAGCAACCACGGAAGAAAGATTTTTTACTCTTATCAAGAATTCAATAGTATCACTTGGGGTCGCATTCATAGATGTCTTTTCTACCAAATCGCCCTTAGAAATATTCCTTCCCGTTTTTTGTATCTGCAGGGTTGTTGATCCGAGCACTTCTCCCTTTGAAACATTTACAAAAGCAGTGTCGTCAACTGAACCGGTGTTATCGGCCGTTGCTCTGGCGGTGTTTGTTAACTGAGTATTACCCGCACTGAAAACAGACGCATCTCTGACTGAAGCTCTAAATTTTATGATTTTTGTTTGTCCGTTAAATAATGAGCCTAAATAAATACTGCCCGCAGTAATACCGTCTGAAGCAAACAACCCGTCAATGGTAGTGCTTCCACTAAGGTAGCTCAACTGGTAAGGCAAAAAATCTGACAACCTGATATTGTTCGCAGTTGTATTACCGTAGCTTCCTACTTGAATAACAAACTCTACCGAATCTCCAGGTTGGGCGTTAACACTGTTAGACACAAAATAATTGCCTGATATCAGGTTTCTGACATCTTTAGATATGGTGAGATTGGTAAGGTTTGGGGTCGGGGTTGGTGTAGGTGTAGGCGTTGGAATATAGCAAGAACCGGTAACAAAAACAGTTGTCGAGGCCACCGCATAACCACCGTCTAAATTTGTCGCGGTAATGGTATAGGTCGTAGTTTGAGAAGGGCTTACCGCCTGATTGCCAAAATAAAGATTCACCGCACCCAGTTGATTAATAAATGCTTGGGTGGCATTATTTGTCGTCCACGAAAGATACGCGGATTGACCAACACAAATTGAGGAAGAATTCACAGAAATAGAAACAGTTGTCGGTTGAAGTGTCGGTGTTGGGGTTGGAGTCGGTGTTGGTTGATTAACAAATACGATTATCGAGTCAGAGACAGAATTATTGGAATTGGCACAAGTAAGCGTGTAAGTCCTTTGTGCGGTTAAGTAATCAGGCATTACTCCTGATGTTCCATTCCATCCCGTAGGAGATATGGAACAACCAAATGCTCCCTGAGACATCCAGCTTATATTTACAACCGAATTAAATGGGATTGTACATGCCCCATCAATACCATTGCATTTTATATCGGCTGATATAAATGTCGGAGTCGGAGTTGGAGTGGGAGTCGGAGTAGGAGTTGGACTTGGACAAGTACA
>JBBUJJ010000050.1:0-20901 GCA_038054895.1 Patescibacteria group bacterium
GATGGAGCAGTCATTTAGATTATTCCGGTATTAAAAATTTTCCCTCAGTTATAAATAGTGACTTACTTACAGAAATTTTTGACGGAAGTAGGGGTTACGAAAAACTGGTTAACAATTATCTAAAAGATATTCAAATAGATCCCGGCGTTGCTCTGGAATAAAAGATGGTAATCCTGTGGATAACCGACTTCGCAAGTCGGTTATCCACAGGTAGGTTACTTATTGTTTTTGCGGACAAGGAGGTTGGCGAGATGGAGAGAGTCAAAAGTGCCGGCATCTACCCAATATTTTTTGGTTTTGAAATGTTCCATCGCGCCTTCCTTGATGTAGAAGTTGTTAACGTCCGTTATTTCGTATTCGCCACGGGCGGAAGGTTTGAGCGTTTTAATGACGTCAAAAACGCGGTTGTCATAAAGATAGAATCCGGTCACGGCCCAGTTGGTGTCGGGTTTTTTCGGTTTTTCTATAATATTTTTTATGGTGCCGTCTTTGTTAAAAGAAGCCACGCCGAATCTTTTCGGATCTGGAACCTCTTTTAAAGCCACCACACTTCCTTTTTCTGTTTTAGAGAATTTTTTAACCGCACCCAATAAATCATCTCCGAAAATATTATCGCCCAAAATGAGAGCTACCGGGTTGCCGTCAGCAAAAAATTTGGCTAAACCCAAGCCCTGGGCGATGCCGCCCGGCTCACGCTGAATGGTGTATGAGAAATGAACTCCGAACTCTTTTCCCGAGCCAAACACTTCCATATATTGCTGAGTGTGTTCAGAACCGCAGACAACAAGAATATCCCTGATGCCGGCATTCTTCAGCATCATGGCGGGATAATAAATGACCGGCTGGTTACCTACGGGAAGCAGATTCTTTGAAACTACTTTTGTGATGGGCCAAAGACGAGTGCCACGCCCTCCGGCTAAAATAACACCTTTAATCATGGGCGCTGGTTAAAAAAATTAAATAGCCAAATAGTAGACCCCGTTGTCTTTGGCCCACTTGCGAACCACGCCTTCCGTGGTTAATTCTTTTAGATTCCTCTTTACCGTCCTTTCGGATAATATATTGAATTCCTCAATAATCTCTTTGGTGCGGGAATTGGGAGAGTGTTTTATAAAATTAAAAATCCTTTCTTTGTTTGAACTCTCCTTCAAGTTTCTTAGTTGAATATTTTTAGAAAGGGGAACAACTGGCCCCGACTCTTTCGGTTTAGGCACCGACTGGATTGGTTGATAACGCAACTTAATCAAATTGAGTTTAAAATTCAGGAGATTTTTGCGGGCGTAAAGAAGGGGAGTGGCAGATACTAATTTTGAATGCTCCAAGTAATCTAAAAGTTCCAACAAACCATCAAGAGAATTTAACAAATCCCTCAATCTCATATTGTGCGACGTGCTCTCACTCTCAACACCCCCTCCTTTTGAGTTAAATAATTTAATATAGCCGGCAACGAATTCGGATATTTTGTCATATAATTTCTGAGCTAGAAACTTATCCTTCAGTCCCGCAAAAAGCTTTACCAGAAATATTACGGAATTTGTGAAATTTTTTAGGCCACCCTCTTCCATATGAGACATATTAGATTAACCTCGCAACAATATCAAGGAGAATTTTTGTAAAGTTCTCTAGCTCGATCCCAATGTTCGGGATAGCCCTGTTGCTTCAACCAATACCACCATTCAGCACCCCAGAGATAAAAAGTGTCGAATCCGGTTTCAGACGAGAAATTTATCATTTCATTAAATTTATCAATTCCCATTCTCTGAAGTTGGACATCAATAGGCATATCAACTATTGGCTGAAGCAACCACGGTTCGCCAGAAAGCTCAATTACCATCGACGGTTTTGTTCCATATATCAAACGGGCCAAAGAGTGTTTTATTCTAAAGAAAGCGGGCGTTATCGGATACCGGATTGGACCCAGAAAATTTCTCCACCAAACATACAGGTATATACTGGTCCCAAATACATCGCCTTTCTGATATGCCTGATACCAAGTTCCAAATTCACCGCTATCGGTAATTATTATCGGGTGAACCGGATCTATCCGACGAACCAAATCTATTTCTTTTTTCAAAAAATCTTCAAGTCCAGCGGAATATTGTCCACACAAAGATCGGCCAAAAAAAGCCAAAAACACTTCGTTTTCCACCTGCCAATATTCAATAGTCGGTGAATTTTTATACCGATCCACCACCGTTTCAACATACTTTAGGAGTTTAACTCTCTGTTGATCAAGCGGCAATTTGGCAACCCAGTCCGGAGTATGGCATTCCGGCCAACCAGGAAGACGCCGACCGACAGCCAATATTACAGTGATGTTCCTTTTTTCGGCTTCCTGAATTTGAAAATCAAGTTCAGAAAAATTATAAACTCCATCCTTCGGTTCAGTAAGAGGCCAATGAGCGGTAAGCCGAAGATGTTTTACCTTCAAATCATCCAAAATAGCTAGGTATGTTTTCTTCCAGTCAAGCTTTAGTTCATCGGAATGAAAACGGCTGAACGAAACACCATAAGTAATTGACTGCGGTAATGGTCTAAGCGACAAAACATAAAAAATTGCCACCAACAGAAACACCGCAATCAAAAAAATTTTTAATTTTTGAATTTTCATCATTTACAAAAACAACAAGGCAAGGCCAGCAATTATGATTATCGTTGCGACTGCTTTTCGTAAAACAGTATGGCGATGATGGATTGACTCATAAAAATAGTCAGGAAATCTTTTGGTAAATAAGACGGCAAACAGCAAAAGAAACGCAAACTGCACTCCAGTTAAGGCATTAATGACAGAAACATCACCTAGTTTTATCGCATAAAGTATCAACAAAAAAGCAAGACCGGCAATAATCTTGTTGACGACAACTGCTGTTTTAGTACTCATTGAAGATGTTTTTATATTCTCCAAAACGGCTCTGGCATTATTTGGCCATAAAAATAGGATTGCCACTCCCAAAACATTAGCCAACCGCGACCAGAAAAAGCCATTCCAAAAAGCGGTCTGATTAAAAAGTTCTTTTAAAAAAACAGTTGAAAAACTAAACATAATACCGGCAACGATTAAAAACAGTGTTGCCTTTTTGGTAAGATGGAAATATGACGTTATAAAAGTCCCAACAACAAGCAAAACAAAACCATACAAAAAATTACCGGACAAACTCCCGCCCAAAAACATAAAACTAAAACCTAAGGTCGCGACAGCGCTTACTGCTCCAAACGCCGGTGCCACATCAGACGCATCAGATAACTTAAGTGACTTATACAAAAAAAGTAGGGCAAAGACATAACTTATACCGACCACCAATGATAACCAAAGTACCGTTATGGTTGGCACCAAAACCACACCAAACGGCAAAAGCAAAACAACCACGCCAGATAAAATTCCAATATAAAAAACATAGACAACCGGCTTACCAATTAGGGTTGAAGTAACAAAATGCTTGTCAACAAGCGTAACAACGGCATTAAGAAGCTGGGCAATGACTATGAGATAAATCCAAACCATGAAAAAATTTAGAAATTAGAAATTAAAAATTAGACATTGAGCAACAAACTGTTGCTCTTACATATTTTAGCATATTCCAGAGCCGAAGGACGAACTTTTCTGGCAAAAGTATTAAAGTCCACCTCTACAAGACCAAATTTGGGCTTAAACCCTCTATGCCATTCAAAGTTATCTAAAAGCGACCAATACATATAACCATGAACATCAGCGCCGTCATGGATGGCCTGCCAGACCCATCGCAAGTGTTCTTTAATAAACTTTTCTCTAAGCTCATCCTTGCCGTTAGCAATTCCGTTTTCAGTTATAAAGATCGGTTTTTTGTATTTTTTTAGTTCCATCAGGCGATGGTAAATGCCTTTGGGATAGATTTCCCAACCCATTTCCGGCATCCAACCCTGGCGAGGCAAAGTTCGATAGCTTCCAGGCACCCGGCGATCCACATGATAGTAGTTCAAGCCCAAAAAGTCATAATAGGGAAGGGCTTTGTCCCAAAAATAAAGATTTCTCTGATAGTTATATAATTTACCCATCAACTTCTCATGCCACAGGTTGCCGTGGGCGCTGAAAACATTGCTTTCGACTAATCCTACTTCTACATTGTGCGACATGAGGTTGTTTGAATTGAGAGTGGCCTGCGGAACACTGTATATTTTTTTGATTGCTTGGTAGGCGAGTGCCTGCGCTTTAATAAAATTCTTACGGACTTTAATATATTCAAAAACATTTCTGTGCTGTGGTGGCCATTGTCCGTTCATGTAAGAAAACCCGGCATATACACTGGAGGCCTCATTAAAAGTTATCCACAGCCCTACCCTATCTTTTAAGTTATCCACAACATACTTTACGTAGCGTGTAAAGATTTTTGGACTATCAATGTTTAGGAACCCTCCTTTTTCTGCGAACCAAACGGGATTTGTGAAATGCCATAGCGTCACCATCGGCTCTAATCCCCTCGCCCGCAATGCCTTGACTACATTGACATAATGATGCATAGCTTCATGGTCAAATCTCCCCTCTTTCGGTTCAATACGAGACCATTCAATTGAGAAACGGTGAATGTTCTGGTTTAGACCCTTGGCAATATCAAAATCCTCCTCATAGCGGTTGTAGCTATCGCAAGCTTTCTCCGATCGAAACTCTGATGGACGAGATTTCTCCCATTCTGACCAATCGTTGTGGTTATTGCCTTCTATTTGGTGGGCCGATGTGGCGCTCCCCCACCGAAACCCTTCGGGGAATTTTAATTCATTCATTATATTAATTTTACATTAAAAAACAAAAAACGGGCAGAGCCCGTTTTTTGTTTGCTATTTTGACGCTTGGACCGCCAAAAGTTCAACTTCAAAAACCAAAGTAGCATTAGGAGGGATTACGCCACCTGCTCCTCTTTCGCCATAAGCAAGGTCGGGAGGAATTATCAATTTTCTTTTGCCGCCAACTTTCATTCCCGCTACGCCGATATCCCAGCCCTTAATAACCTGGCCGGCGCCCAAAACGAACTGGAAGGACTGACCTCTGTCATATGAACTGTCAAACTTTGTACCATTCTCAAGTGTCCCAAGATAATTTACATCAACGGCGTATCCCGTCTTGGCTTCCTGACCGGTACCAACTTTTAAATCCTGAATTTTTAATCCGTTTTCCATTTGTATTATACTGCCACTTTCAGGTGTTGACGTTAGGGTCGGCAATGGTGTGGCACTGATTGTCGGATTTAAACCAATTTTTGATATATCGCCAACATCATTGCTTTTTCTATAAAAAATAAAGGCGGCAATGCCGAAAAAAATCACCAACAGTGTGAGCGCAAAAATTGTTTTAGTATTCATAAGGTTAGACCATCAAATCCATCTTAGATTTTCAATCTTGAACATGTCTGGGTCTATCGTGCGCTGAAAACATGTCCTCTCGGCATTGTGCTGCCAGGTCTGTATTTCACCTTCGGGATACGGATACATCGCGGGAATAGCTTTGGGTCCATTAGTGTTTTGATCCGAGCTTGATGTCTCAAATGTAGCACAAAGCTCAAATTTCAAATTACCCAAAACCTTGTACTCGTAAGGCGCGCCTGTCTTGGGATCTCTCGGAATCACTATGCCCAAAATATCATTTGCCATTTGGTCCAAGTTTTGAGGCAATGCATTCTTCTTCTGCCAGTAATTAATGACTTGACTCTGCAAAAAAGAAAGGTCTTGCGTCCGTCTTTCGTCAAATCGTACCGTTCTTTGATTTTGGGGCGAGCCGGCAACATAAAATCCAAATCCAATGGCCAGGATAACCACGGCAACCACAACCCATTTGTATACACCCATCCAATCCAACCCCTTTTTGCCCTTGGCTCTTAACTCTCTTAATTCAGAAAAATAATAAGAAAATACGGAACCGGCAATGAAGAATATCGTCAAAATCTTCAGGACAAATTGGGATGTCAAATCTCCGTTCAGATAAGTATTAATCAAAGTAACCAAATCACCTATTATTACCAGGGCCGCAACGAAAACCGTGAAATACAAAAGCCATTTTCTTATCTTTAAGTCCCTTTTTTCCGGATTTTCGTCTATATCTTTTTTCAAAAATCTTGAAACCCAGACATATACGGGAAAAATGACTATCAGGGTTGCCAAAGCCTGCCTAATTGAACCGTAGTAAGACGAAGATGAGAAGTAATAATCACTTAACAGGTCAGGAAAATAAACATTAATATACTGAAACACCAGAATTCCAAAACTAATGGCACTGGCCACAAGAGTGACTATTGACAACAAATAGAGAAAAACGTCACGAGGTAGATTCGGCGAGCTCACTACGGGCAAATTTTTGTTTATTTGATCTACCATATTAAAGATACTCTATCACAAAACCTTCAAAATATCCATCATGCCCTTTTAAATTTCGCCAGTTTAATTCCCGCCTTTTTAGCTAATGTAAGCACGGCCTTGGAGGCCTCATAACGAGACATGTAAAAATTACCATAGATAACTTCTTTGATTCCCGCGTTAACCATTATTTTAAAACAATCGTAACAAGGAGAAACGGTCAAGTATATCATCGCGCCCTCAATAGACGCTCCGTTACGAGCCGCTTGGGCAATCGCATTAGCTTCGGCATGAATAGTTCTTATGCAATGACCCGCGACAATCTCATGGCCAACATCATCACAGTGGGGCAAACCACGGGGAGCGCCGTTATATCCAGTAGACAGAATGACTTTGTTTTTTGTAATGACGGCTCCGACATGGGCCCGGTCGCAAGTCGAACGAGAACCGACTAACTCGGAGATTTTGAGAAAATATTCGTCCCAAGACGGCCTTTTATCTGATTTCAACTTCGGCTTTGGCATGTTTTTACTTAAAGCCCCCGCAGATCTTTATCTATCGCTTCAAATTCCGCGTTTAAGTCTCCAACATTAATATCATCAACACTCTGATTAATTGCGGCCGCTTCGGCATCAGGCGTAGGGCTAACCCCGACTTGTTGCGGAGTTGACGTTCCCCTCATCCACCATATCAAAACGCTTAATACTATTATCCCCACCACAATAGTAACTAAAACTGTTTTTTTATTATCGCTTGAAGAATAATTTGTTATATTGTTTTGTGTGTTTTCCATATTTAATTAAAATTATTGAGCTGGGGTTGCTTCCAGAGTTGGACTGGGCGAGACCTTGGGTTTAACGACAAGCCGAGCTAATGCTACTGCCGCATCTTTGACTGCTGAATGGGCGGCCTTAACCGCGTCTTTTATTTTGGCCAAATCGGCGCCGAGGGTTTGGCGGGTCTTGCCGACATCCGTCTTTAAAGCGCTTTCAGTGGTAATTGTAATTGTATATGTCTTTCCAGTTTGAATTTCTATAGCCAAACGGGCTGACGCAATAACGGTATTGGCCTTATCTACTGCCGAACGGACAGCTGAAATATTAAGCCCTTTTTCCGCAGACGCTTTGTCGGCTCTCTCACTGATTCTAACCAACATTTCTTCAAGCTTATCCAGCACACTGGAGAAATGTTGCATCATTTTTTCATTCAAAGCATCAATCCGCTGGTCAATTCTTTCCACGGTTTCTTTTTTACGCTCGTCTTTTATTTTTTCCAGACGCGCTTTAAGCTCTTCTCTCTTGACCTTTATTTCAACCTCCAACTCTGCTTTTTTTGTTTTGATTATCTCATTAAATTCTTCTTTGCGTTTTTTGAGATCTTCCTTCATGGTTTCAGCCGCTTTTTTAAGCCGCTCTTTTGTGTCTTCGGTCTCGGTCTTTAGATTCGTTTTAGCATTTTTGATATTCTGCTGAAGCTGACCCTTACAAGTGGCAAATCCACAGTTGGGGCCGGTCCGAGAAACAAAACTTCCATCTGGACATTGTCTTGCTTCTTGAGTACACACAATTGGTTTGTCTCCTGTTCTTGATTCAGCCAAAGCCAAATAACCAACCGATAAAACACCGACCACTACTGAACAAAGAATAAAATTTTTCATATTATAAATTAATTGAATTAAAACTTAAGACCATCCAATGATTTTTCCAGTTCATCAAGTTCCTGATTAATAGACATATTTTCCCTCAAATCATTTCCTTGATTTTTGACAACCGAATACATGGAAGCGTTGAGAATCTCAAATTCAGTATTGGCCTCGTTAAATTGCAGAAATAGTGAACCGGCGGTTCCCAAAATTGCAATCAGCGCCAAGGCAAAATGAAAATCAATGTGTTTGCTAATAAGTTCAAGAAAATATTTCATTAACTTCATTATAATAAAAACAATAAACGAGCGCAAGTATTGTAAGGATAAAGCTGTCGTGGTTTAATTACGGTAATCGTTCCTTAAAAATGACGCTGACAATGAAAATCTGGGCTCACCGGGGAAGATTAATTCCCAATCTACGGGGAAACACCCTTGCAGATTTTCAGGGAGTATATAAGCTAGGTGTTCACGGGATAGAGACTGATGTTTGCTTCACAACTCCCGATGAAACTGGTTCGCAGGAACCGATAATTTATCACCCCGACCCGAAAAACCGTGGCAACCCGAAAGTTAAGATTCTGTGTTTAGATAATTTTCTGGCATTCCTTAAGGCTCGCCCGACCCTTTTCTGTTTTCTTGAACCGAAAGAAAACAACGAAAAACTGACCGACATAATAGTTCAAAAGATAACCGAATATAGTTTGGAAAACAGGGCTTACCTTACTATTTGCCAGCTACGGATCCCTTTTCTGGAACTCGAAGCATCACCAAAACTTCTCTTGAGAGCCCGAGTCCAAAATCCTAAAATTAAAATCCACCTCATCGCCACTTTCCCTTTTTCTCTGCCCGCACTAGTCCGAAAATATAATCCCAGCATCATATCCATCGGCTGGCTGCCCGATTCAAAATTGAGCGTATGGTTTTTCAAAACATTTTTGGTAAAGATGGTAAATTTGAAGCAACAGATAATTCAGGTCCAGAGTATGGGAATAGAGATTTTCGGCGGAATAGTTAATGATAGAAAAGATTTTGAGTATCTCGCCAGTTTGGGCGTAAACGGAATAATGACAGACGACTCCATCGCCGCCATGGAATTTGTAAAGGATAGGCATGCACTTTAAAATTTCTAATATTCCTTATCATAAGTGGCTTTTGGTCTTTAAGGTTTTGGCTTTTGATATCATCGTCGTTGCCGTAGTACTGACTATTATGTATCTCTCCGGAAATTTAGGCTCAACTAATTACAGAAGTGCCTATTCGGCCTTCTTTTATCCGCTAAACCAGTTTGACTATTTTTTCAGAAGTACGGCGTGGCAAACAGCGCTAAGAGAAGAGGCCTACTACAGAGGCCCCATTTGGATATTAAGCGCCTCCGGCTTTACCCTGTCGATTAAGGGGCGAAAACTTGACAATCTGCTTGTTTGGTCAACAATTCTTATTCCAACTGCTTTTTGGGCGTACAGTCATACGGCATTTAATCTGCCGGTCTTCATTGTGGGAATAAGCTGGGGCTGGCTTGTCGCCAGAACCAAATCCCTGTGGCCGGCAATTGTTTCACACATGACAGCGAATGTATTAATTTATTTTGCCCTAAAAATTCTTTTGCTCTTTATTAAAATTTAAAAACCGCCTACAGAGAGGCGGCTTTATTGTCCTTTAGCAACTTTACTGGGTCAGTTCTTTAACCAATCCGTCGGCGCGATATATCTTTTTCAAAATTTCTAGAATACCGGCGGAATGAACGGCCACAGCGCGGGCACTGGGAGCGTAATTAAAGTCGTAATCCGATACGAGCCCCTCAATATTGCTGTCAAAAACGATACCGACTATCTCCCGCTTCGTATTGAACACAGGGCTTCCGGAGTTGCCTCCCGTAATGTCCAGATTGGAAACAAAGTTCAGTTTGATCTTGAGATTGACTGACTGCTTCTGCGACCACCACCTAGCCGGAAGCTTGTAGTCTCCCTGATTCCCAAACTCGGCTGAATGTTTGTAAACACCACCAATGGTCGTGAATGGCGGAATCGCTGTGCTGTTATGGATGTACCCGGAGATAGTCCCAAATGACAATCTCAATGTGAATGTGGCGTCGGGATACATTGCAATACCGTATCCCGCGAACAGGGCATCGCTAATTAGGGCATAGCCGCGTCTTTCCTGTTCGGAAGCGTCATTGAACGCTTTGACATATTTGGCGCTCTGCGATCTGACGTATTTTGCCACTCGCAGCATTGAGACAGAATCGCGAACCAGCTTTTGAGCTGCGTCGGACGGACCGGAGTACTCTTTCATTATTTCTTTAACGTCCGAATCTTCGGAGCCGAAGACCTCAATAAAGTGGGTCAAGGAATCGGTTAGCTTAGCTGTTTCATACTCAAAATTTACCGACGAATCCTGATCCTGTTCCCGAACAGCATTGCTATACAATACCGTGTCAAAGGCCAGACCGCGGGAGAAAAGCATCACTTTGATATAATTTTGCCTGATTGCCGGCTGGGTCTCCATAACCATTAGCAACCCGTTGGCAAAGCTATTGGCTATTCCGGGTTTGGATTGTAAATCAGCGAAAATTTTCTTTTCTAAATTAACCTTGCTTAAAACGAGACTCTGATCCTGAAGACCTCGGATCTTTCCGACGTACAGCTTGCGAGAATTCTGCCAGCTGAAAAGGTCGGATTCGGCAAGACGATGCTGTTCTTTGCCCCGAAGCATAAACTGCTGGATGGTCATCTCCCGCCGGCGGAAAAGATCCAGCAGGAAAGGAACCCTCGTGTCTCTTTCGGTTTTCAGAGCTTCCGAGGTCAAAAGACGTGCAGTCCTGCCCGGATGTCCTGAAACGAAAATGAGTTCATTCACATCGGCCCCGGCTTTGGACCAAGTGAAGTGTTCCGGCGTCTTGGCCGGCTTGCCGTTCTCGTACGCTCTAAAAAATGCTATGTCCATTGTATATCTCGGGTATTCGAAATTATCGGCATCTCCGCCCATGAACCAGACGTTCTTTTCAGAAGCAAAAACCAGACGAACATCATCGTAGGTCTTGTAGCAATAATTATGATACTGACCGCCTTGATATAGAACAATGACCTCACACATGAGGCCGGATGCTTGAGAAGAAGCTCTCTGAATATCTCTGATAACTTTTTGGCGCGTAGAGGCATCACCACCGGCTTTGGCCGTGGCCTCATTGACTTCTTTGGTAACATCTTCAGTCGTTATCAACACTCGAAGATTTCGGTCGGTCTTTAGCTCCTGGGCATAAGTCGAGGCATAAAAACCTTTTTCATACAGATTATTCTTGGAAGTGCTTAAGGCCTGAACGGATTCTTCGGCGCAATGGCCATTAGTGAAAACTAGGCCGTCACCGGAAACAAAAGACGACGAACAATTCGGCAGGCGAGCAGAACTTTTCTGGACATGCTCAACCCATTGATTAGTAACATCAAAGTTGTATGTTTTTTTAAGATAATCCTTGGGAAGATTGTTTAAAAGCCACATCCCCTCGTCGGCTTTGGTAGTGATGATAACCGTCAAAAAAGCAAAAACCAATACGGCAATAGAGGCGAATCGCTTCATTTCTTGTCCTTTTGAGTTTTAAAAGTACGCCTCCAAAATTATCTGCCGTTAGCAATTTAAAGTCAATGAAATGAAATCCCTCGTCTTTCGGAATGATGAGGATAAAAAAACCACGCACTTGCGCGGAAAAATATTCATGGCTTACCATTGAACAGTGGCGATTATCTCTCGTGCTTCTTTAAAAAGTTGTTCGGCTTTCTTGACCTCAACGACCTGGTCCAGAAGATTTAGGACCCCGGCATCGTTTTCAGTTTCAACGCATTTTTGAATACTGGCTTTCAGTTTTTTCAAAATATCGGCTACTTCGGGCACATCGGAATAATAAATGTTCGGCTTTTCTTCAAGAAGCCGCAACTCAATAATATCGCCCCACAAAAGCTCAATTATTCCACTCATTCCACCATTCCTTCCATGAGTCGAAATAATTATTCCCTGCTTATTGCGCATAAACCTAAGGAAGACAGCGTTGTCGGTGCGATGATTACCACAAACACCAATATAAATCCGATCGCCATAGCTCAAGCCCTCGGCCAGAGCGGCGGCATGATTCTGAATGTGGTAAGGAACTGCCAGTGCGCTCATCGTTAATCTCCTTATTTAAGATTATGCTAATTATAAAATAAAATAGAATAGTTGTCAACTAAAATCACCAGTTTCCCGATGAGCCACCGCCGCCGGAGCGGCCGCCGCCAAATCCGCCAAATCCTCCGCCACTAAGACCGCCCCGGCCCCCTATCCACCAAGGCAATGGTTGGCTGTTTTCTTTGGCAATGGTATATCTTTTAGAAACAACAAAATCAAGCCAAAGGCCCAAAGGTATTAAAATCAAAGCCGAAACAAACCCCGAAACTAGAGTAAAACTAAGGCCGACAATAAAAGCGATCACTCCGCCCACAATTCCTCCGCCCCACCAGGACTTAGAACGGGCTAAAATACTTCCCGCCCATACAAAAAATATCCACGACACCCAAATCAGAAAAAAAATAGAATCCGCATTAAACCCACTATTGCTGTTTAAACTTGTGTCCGGTTTAAACTCTCCCTTTGTTATTGAAATAATTCCGTCCACTCCACTATTTATGCCTCCATAATAATCTTCTTTCTGAAAAGCGGGCTTTAAAACATTTTGTATTATCCAAAAACTCTGGGCATCGGTCAGGGCTCCTTCCAAACCATACCCGACTTCTATTCTCATCTGTCTTTCGTCGCGGGCAATAAGAAGTAGGACACCGTTATCTTTTTTATTCTTTCCGATTCCCCAATCCTGAAAAAGTTTTACCGCAAAATTCTCAACAGTGTCCCCGCCAAGGTTTGGAACGGTAACCACCGATAACTCGTTGCTGGTAGCTTTTTCAAAAATACCAATTTTCGTTTCTAGCGATTGCCTCTGCTCCGCTGTAAGCATTCCAGCAAAATCATTAACAAAACCGGTTGGGGTGCCGGAACTTTGGTATGCAAAAACAGTAAAGGGGATCAAAAGAAAAACTCCGCCCAACACTTTAAGCATCCGAAACATAAATGTAGAGTCAGCTAAAGATTAACACCGGGAACTTTTTCCGCTCCAGGTTGAGGTTCAAAATATGACTTTTCATTAAATCCGTAAAGGTTAACAAAAACATTTGCCGGGAATCTTTTTATTTTTGTATTGAACATTCTTACCACATCGTTGAATCTGCTTCTTTCAACGTTTATCCTGTTTTCTGCGCCTTCAAGCTGGGCCATCAAGGTTAGAACGGTTTCCGAAGAACGAAGCTGGGGATAGTTTTCCATAACAACAATCAACCTGCCGAGAGAACTTTCTATATCATTAGCGGCTTTGACCTTATCATTCGTGTTGGCGGCTCCGGCATAACGAGTTCTGGCATCAGCTAAATCACCGAATACTTTTTGTTCCTGCGCCATAATACCCTTTACGGAATTAACTAAATTGGGTATCAAATCAAATCGTCTTTGATACTGGGTCTCAACTTGAGCCCACTGACCGGTAATGTTTTCATTGTCCTTAACCAGGCCGTTATATAACGACCATGAATACAAAACCCCGACCGCCACTACTCCCAAAATTGCCCATATAAATTTGTTCATATTTAACATTATAATACATATAAATTATTATTTCAACTACAGATCAAATCAAGTTCATTATTTATTATCCTTTTATGCCTTAATACCTAAACTTTATCAAGGTAATTTATTAATGTTTATAATTGTTTAATAATCTCGGTCACCCACCCAGATATTTGTCTCGCTAACATAGAGCTTGCCTTGACCCTGACCCTTAAAAGACTGCGTTTAGATTTTTTCAATATATAGTAGCGAGAGAAGTTGGCTTTTGAAAACCCGGTTATATCGGCCCAATAATCAACGGCTTCATTAAGCAAGCGGCTACCTTTTCCTATGTAAATATCAAAACTAATTTCTTCGTTTTTAATTCCCCCAACATCACATAACCATTTAAGAAATAGTTTGATCAAGTGCGGATCGGAGCTTGTAAACCTGATCCCCTTTTTCAGGTCACTATCGTTTTTATTCAATAATCTTTCTCTCCAATATAAGACAACCCCCATCAGCCACAACTCTCTTTTAGAAATTTTACCGATATCTTTGGCCGATGATTTTTGTATTTCCTGGATTGCTTTTGAAATTTTTAAAATTCTTGACTCCGAACCCTTTCGGGCTGCCTCAATCCGCTTCTTTTTCAATCTTGCCAACTGGGGTTCCGACAATTTTATGTCCCGGAACCAGTAAGAAAGGGTGGATTTCGGGACCGGACAGAATTTCTTAATTTCTGAATACGAATATCCCCCTTTTCGGAGTTCAATTGCAAAATCTCTAGGATCGTTTTTTTTCATATGAACCACGCTACTTATTTACTACTAATACATTAGCACAGTTCAATAGACCTTGAAAATACCCTTATCCACAGCCATTATTTGAGGTTTTACTTAAATTACTATTTTAGAGGAGATTTACCCTGTTTTGGAGATAGTCAGAAAAATAGCCCTAATATTTTTTCTGCAGTTCGGGTATTTTCCAGTCATTTCCGGAGATTATTTTGCGATAATTTGACTGGTTGAGCATAAAATTTTTCAAATAAATGCCGACCGCCTTAAAATCCCTTTTATTTATTTCGATTGCGAAAATATGAGATTAAAAACCAGACAACTAACGAGATGGCGCAGAGGATACCGAAAACAACTATATAAATGAGGGCCACTGCCGGCATTATGATTAACCCGCCCAGACCCGCCCCGCTTGAAGGAGAGGTCAAACGATTGAAAACATAGACAACAATACCGGCCGAACCAAGAACAAAAACCAGAAGGTGATAAATAAAAAAATTTAAGTTTTTTCATTTTTAATTAAAACTAATTTCTTTTCGCGACGCCAGCCCTTGATTTGTGATTCACGTTTTAACGCCTCACCGCGAGTTTTACACTGCTCGGTATATAAAACTTTCTTTACCCTTTTTGATCTGGTATATGCGCCTCCCTTGCCGGCGTTGTGTTCTCTAAACCTTCTCTCAATATCGGTCGTAATACCTGTGTATAAGGTTTTATCTTCGCACTCAATTATATAGACCTGGTACATAAATTCATAAAGGCATTTGATACACAGAGCACTTCGCACTGGTGTGTTCGGTGTAAAATTGCCTTCGCAATTTTACTGCGGGACTTGGGGTCGAACCAAGGTTTTCGCCTCCAGAGGGCGACGTACTACCACTATACGATCCCGCAATGAATATCCGCCCGTTCCGGGCGGATATTCATCCCGAGAGAAACGAGGGAAACTTATTCCAATAATATACAATAAAAACCGATGTTTTTCAACATCGGTTTTTATTTATCTATTCCCGTGGAAATAATCCTTAGATTTTTAAAAACCTCCTTATTGCCACAAAACTTGAGGTCACGCCGAGCAAGATACCGATAAAGAAAAGGAGGGGTATGAACTGAAAAATATTTGAAACAAAATAGCTGATTAAGCTGACTCCGGGCATGAGAGATTCTATTTTAGGCGAAATGAAGAAAGCTATCGGATAGAATAGCACCGCCACAACTGCCGCCGCTAAAGCCCCGTACATTCCACCCTCAACAAGATATGGCGCTTTGATGTGCCAATTGGAACCGCCAACCAATCGCATTATTTCTATTTCCTGTTTTTGATTGTAAATGGTGAGCCGAATCGTATTGAAAGTTACCAAAATAGCGATCAATGCCAAGGCCATCGTGAACAAAAAGCCCCAGTTCCAAATGCCTCCTGAAATGGCCAGAACTCTCGCAATTACTTGCTCATTCTCATAAAAATTTATCTTGTCCACCAAACTCCTGAATTTGTTGCCCTCAAGAAAAGTAACAATAGAAGCATACTGGGAAGAATCATCTGCTTTTACATTTAAAGATGCCTGCAAAGGATTTTCATCCAGCTCCGCCAAAGAATCCTGGACTAAAGTGTCTCCGGCGTGTCTCTGCTTGAATTCGTCCAGCGCTTTGTCTTTGGAAACATATTCAACGTTTTTAACCATACCCGACGACTCGAGGTCGCTTTTGACTCTGTTTATTTCTTCTTCGGATGCATCGTTTTTGAAATAGACACTAACATCTACCTTTTCCTCCAAGCCCGACACGATTCGCGAAGCCAGAAAATTCAAAGACATCAGTCCGGAAAACAAGAACAAGACCAAAACCATAACTCCCGTAGTACCCATGCTCAAATAGGAATTACGCTTGAAATTGGTCCACCCTACACTAAAGACTCTTTTTGCTGTTTCTTGGAAATTTTCTATCATATTACATATTTGCCGTTTTCAATTTGGTCACGGACTATTTTGCCTTTTTCTATACTGATAACACGTTTTCCGATGGCATTGACCACTTCCCGGTTGTGGGTGGCCAAAATAACCGTTGTGCCAAGTTCGTTTATCTTCATTAACAATTTTACCACATCATAACTGTTCACCAAATCCAGATTTCCCGTCGGCTCGTCGGCCAATATAATTCTGGGGCGGTGTATTAAAGCTCTGGCAATCGCCAAGCGTTGTTTTTCTCCGCCTGATAATTGGTGAGGGAAGCTTTTGAGCTTATCACCCAAACCGACAATTCCCAAAATTTTAGGAACATCACTGTCTATCTCTCCCCTGTCGGCTCCGCAAACCTCCATAGCAAAAGCCACATTTTCAAAAACAGTTTTAGCGGAAAGAAGTTTGAAATCCTGATATACGGTTCCAATCTTTCTGCGAAGCAACGGGATGGCCTTGGAAGGAATCTGGGCCAAATTGATGCCATCTAGAACGATTTCTCCTTTGAGCGGACTTATTTCGCGGGTCAAAAGACGAAGCAAGGTTGACTTACCAGCTCCAGCTGGTCCGATGATAGAAACAAATTCTCCATCTTTAATCTCTAAATTTACCCCGTTTAATATTTCTACACTCTCATCATTATCATAAATTGTGGTAACATTTTTAAACTCTATCATTTGTTTTCGGCTTGAATAAATTTATCTAAATCGCCGTCCAAAACTTTGTCCGGCTGGGATGACTTGATTCCGGTTCTGTGGTCTTTAACCATCTGATAGGGATTCAGAACATAAGACCTGATCTGGCTTCCCCATTCTATCTCTCGCCTCTCGGATTTCAACTCGGAAAGTTCTTTTATCTTCGCCTCCTCCATCTTCTGAGCAAGGCGGGAACGAAGCACCTCCATGGCTTTTTCTTTGTTTTGGCCTTGAGATCTTTCCGACTGGACAGCAACCATAATTCCGGTAGGAATATGGGTTATTCTCACGGCGGTTTCCAGTTTATTCACGTTCTGCCCACCCGGCCCCGATGAGTGGAAGGTGTCTATTCTCAAATCGTTGGGGTTAATCTTCAGGTCTTTATTTATTATCTCCGGCAAAACCTCAATCAAGGCAAATGAGGTGTGCCGTAATCCTTTGGCTGAAAACGGCGATATTCTTACAAGACGATGAACACCTGACTCTCCTCCTAGAGTGTCATATGCATTATTTCCGGTTATTTCACAAACTGCATTTTTAATTCCTTTCTGTTCTCCAAAAGATTCATTGAGGATGGAAAATCCCCAACCTTTATTCTGGGCATATCGTTGATACATTCTTAAAAGCATTGACGCCCAGTCCTGGGCATCTACGCCTCCGGCTCCCGAATACACATATAAAAGAGCCCTATTTTTCTCGTAGTCTGACACTTTTATATTCTAACAAAAACAAGAGTTAATTCAATGAGCCACCTCCCAGATTTGCACTGGGGACCTTCACTTTACGAAAGTGCTGCTCTACTAGCTGAGCTAAGGTGGCAAAATACTACAATTAGTTTACCAAAAAATGCGTTTTTTACAACGCATTTTTTGATACATGGAGCGGGATACGGGAATCGGACCCGTGTCTCAACCTTGGGAAGGTCGCGTATTGCCACTATACGAATCCCGCAAAATTAATATCCCAACAAATAGAGTTCCCACTTTTTATAATTGGGAAGTTTTCCTAACAATTCCTCAAAGCTTATCGAATCTGATACCTTTTTGGCATTTTTGTCTTTATATACAAAAACCACCTCTTCTCCTTGGGCTTTATAATTTAACTTCAAACGGGCTTCTTTTTCAAGGAAAGCCGGGGTCTTAAAATAAGCCAAAAATTTATTCAAGTAATCCATGTCATTCTGAACTTCTTTTATTTTGACTTCGACATTTTTCACTTCCTTATTAACCATATCCTTCTGTGAACTAAGGTTAACCGAAGAAAGAGTTAACCACAAAACAATGACAATGGTCAGAGCAGTAAATATTTTGGAATTTAGAAATTTCATGCTATTATCTATGTATGTTAAATAGAAAAACAGTTAGAATCATCTGGATACTTATTTCTTTATTGGTCGTCATATCCATGGTCGGATTCCTCCTCGTTCCGGCTTTTTATTAAGTATATCAAAAAGGGCTAATTATATCAGCTGTCTCAGGCAATGTCTCAAATGTCTTTAGATGGCTGGGTTCCTGTGCCTGCCTTAAGTAAAATTAAATTTGACAGAAATATAATAGGATGATATTATATAAATCTCTTTTACAACAAGGGGGGCGTGATTACTCAAAAAAGCACCAAGAAGTCTTATACGAATTGCATCAATTGTCCACACCACGAGGTTATTAATGACCCAGACCCCACAGATTGGTTCAACGATGATGATGTAGCCGTTGTTTGTACAAAAACCAAGAACAGAAGGCAGGATGTGTATTCAAGGAGTGTTGCTGAAAGGCAAGGCTTCAGAATTATTACTCAAATGTGCCGACCGTATAATACGAAAAGTGAAAGCAAAACCCCATCATGGTGTCCACTTACTAAGTAGTCAATTAAATATTGGGGGATAATATTTCTACAGTGGCGGGCAAGTAGCCCGCTTTTTTGTTTTAAACAAGTTTGAACTTTTATTGCCAACTGTCATCTAAATATCTGGCCAACCGACGGAGGGAGACGCTTTTTACAAAATTAGTAAATTTTTAAAAAGGCGTCTCCCTCCGCATGCATGGAGGTTGTGTGAACTATTCATGTTGATTGACTACCTCTTCAACATCTTGAGGAATACATCCTGGGGCAGATTGACCCGGCCGGTTTCTTTCATGCGGGCCTTGCCCCGTTTCTGCTTCTTCCATAATTTCATCCTGCGGGTTATGTCTCCGCCATACATATGCTGAGTAACATCTTTTCGTTTTGCCCGAATTGATTCGGCGGCAATAATCTTGCCGCCGATTGCCGCTTGAATGGAGACCTCAAACATCTGGGGTGGCACCACTTCTTTCAATTTTGTAACAGTGGCCCGACCCTCTTGATAAGCTTTTTCGCGAGGCACAATGCGTGAGAACGGCTCAACTAAATCTTTGGCAATTAAAATATCAAGTCGAACCAAATCGCCTTCCTGCATGTCTTTGGGTTCATAGCTCATTGAGGCATAGCCCGAAGAAACACTCTTAAGTTTGTCATAAAAATCGGTAATGACTTCCGACAGAGGCATTTCATATTTCAACAAAGCCGTTTCTTTGCCCAAATAATCCGTTCCCCTGTATATATTTCTGACACTGGCCATTAATTCCATGACACTGCCCATATAAGCAGTAGGCGTAAGCACCTCAAGACAAACAATCGGCTCGGCAATCGCTGTTATTCCAGAAAAATCAGGAAGCATTGAGGCCGAACGTATTTTTAATTCATCGCCATTCTGCATTTTCACAGAATATTCTACAGAAGGAGAAGAAATTATAAGCGAGAGTCCAAATTCCCTTTTCAACCGTTCGGATATTATTTCCACATGAAGCATGCCCAGAAAACCGAGGCGGAATCCCCGCCCCAATCCGGCAGATGATTCCGGTTCATAAACCAAAGAGGCATCGGTCAATTTAAGCTTGCCCAAAGCATCTTTCAAAATATCATAGTCTTCGCTTTTCTCTGTAAAAAAACTGGCAAAAACCATCGGCCGCGGCTCTTTGTATCCCGAAAGCGGTTTAAATTGTTCATTTGGACTTAAAAATTTCTGGTTTGTGATGGTATCGCCGACTCTTATTTGTCCCGGGTCTTTCAACCCTGTCGCAATATAACCAATCTCTCCTGATGACATGCCGTCTTCCAAGGCGATAAGATTGGGCGAGAAATAACCCGCTTCCAAAACATCAGCTTTCGCTTTGGTGGCAAAGGCCATTATTTTGTCTCCCTTTTTTATTGAACCTTCAAACACTCTAATGTAGGCAATAACGCCTTTATAAGCATCAAAAGTGGAATCAAAAATTAAGGCCTTCAGAACTTCTTGAGGTTGAACCTCCTTCGGAGGTTCAACCTCTGCAATAACCTTCTCCAAAACTTTTTCTACATTAGTCCCATTCTTGGCGGAAATCTCCAAAACATCTTCGGTTTCAATTGCCAATAGATGTGCTAATTCTTCTTTCACCTGTTCGGTTCTCGCGTTTGGCAAGTCAATCTTGTTCAAAACGGGAATTATTTTTAGTCCCTGTTGTTGCGCTAAATGCAGATTAGCTAAAGTTTGAGCTTGAACTCCCTTGGAAACATCAACAAGCAATATCGCCCCCTCAACTGCCGCTAAAGAACGAGATACTTCATAAGAAAAATCCACATGTCCGGGAGTATCAATTAAGTTCAAAGTGTAAGGTTCAGAGTTAAAAGTGTACTGCATACGGACGGGTTGAAGTTTTATGGTAATCCCCCTCTCTCTTTCCAGTTCCATCGTGTCCAAATACTGCTCGTGCATTTTTCTTTTCTCCACGGTTTTTGTCAATTCTAAAAACCGGTCGGCAAGAGTCGATTTTCCGTGATCTATATGCGCAATTATACAAAAATTTCGAATATTCATAA
>JBBUJJ010000051.1:0-3359 GCA_038054895.1 Patescibacteria group bacterium
TTAATAGCACGCCGACGCCCCCGGCAATAGTTCCAACACCAGGGATAAACGCATTGACAACGGGAGCACCTGATTTAATTCCGGTATCGACTTTAGTAAGTAATGTTTCAAGATTTGTGGTTTCTTTGCCAGTGGTAGGATCAGTTTTGGTTTCGAGCAGGTAACAGCCAGATGACGCTAATAATAATATCAATAAAAATGGTAGTAATATTTTCCGTTTCATTTTGATTCTCCCTGAGAAGGTTGTTTGAGTTTGTCGATTTTTGACTGTAATAAGCCGTGAACGCCAGCCAATGCAGCTAACGCAGTTATCAGAAGTGCATATAATTCTATCTTGTGTACATGGTCAAGGGTATCTTTAAAAACTAAGAAAGCAATATAATTCAAGCTTGTCATGCCACATAATGTCGTAACCAATTTCTTGCTTAATTTATCAAACATAATTATCCATATCAACCTTTCTCTGTTAGATAATAAATACCCGCAGTTAATGCAAATACCGCAAGTATTAAATATATAGGAAACATGGCTATTTCTATAACATATTGTTTAGACTTTGTCAAGAATGAGTTATTTTATCAAATTAACAGCTATTGTTCTTGAGGTTTCCCCAGCTTCCCAAATAACGTTTTCAGATACACTGGCTAGCGTATAATTCATTACTAAATTTTTATCGTTGATAGTTATCCCTCCTATGGTTATAAGTCCTTCTTGCAATTCTAAGAATCCTTTATACGATGAAGAACAAAGCAAATCACCAGGCATCAAGTCATTACCGAGATTAATTACTTTCCCAAGACAAGTTCCGTTACTCGCTACAATATCTACGCCATTAGATTTTGTGCCAGTATAAACTCCCCATGCCGATTTGCTTTTTGCAGTAGAACAAATTTTACTTAGTGGAATTTGATTTTTGGGCGATTGTCCTTCTATTTTTATGTTGGATTTTATCAACTTATTAACTTTTTTAAACCTCTGCATTTTTACAGTTTCCGTTCCTGCTTTGATTATATCAGCATAGATTGGATTACCGGCTACATCTAATTCCGGCTCGTCCTGTTCAGTCCAAACTGTTTTAGAGAGTTGATCCCATGCCCCTACTATACCACCGTCTCTTTCCAAAACATCGAGAGAAGAAAGCCCAGTTTTATTACCAATATACGTATAATGAGTATCAAGACTGGCGTTGTAAGAGACTACATTTGCAACACCTGAGCAGGCAATACTGCCTTGTTCTGCGCCTGTATTATCCCTGAAAGAAACAAACACGTCTGAGGTAGCGTCTATTGCTCCGTTAATCTGTATAATCTGCGCTACTTGGTTATTTGCCCCCAATACATGCGCTGGAGCTACGGGGGTTGTTGTTCCGAATCCTTGATAAGCCGTTGTTCCTGTGGCTACAATAGCACTTGCAGTACCAAATTTATGAATCAAAAGAGACGTATCTGGATTCGATGTAATATTCATTATAGGCGTAGTTGTGTTTGGAACAATACAACGTAGACTATTTTGTATATCATTATAGGCTTGTGTCGGAGGAGTAAAATTTGAAACATATCTTGCGGTACGAGTAATTAATACCTCATCTTCCCAGCCAAAAAAGCTCTGATCCCCTCCAGTATATGAAGATTTTCCGATTCTCCAAGGGGCTGAAATGTCTATAGCAACAGCAGAAGATGTCGCTGTTCCTCCTTGTACCCCATCGAGAAACCCTCTTATAGTGCTTCCCTGTCGTGATACTGCATAGTGATGCGCTGTGTTCAAGGTAAAAGCACCAAACGAAAAGTTGGCTATATCCCACGACGAACCATTACTACTCATCACTACGTTTATATTACCAGCATTATTATGTGCAATACTGATTGGGCCGTACCCACTGGCATCAGCAGTAACTTTACCAAAAATTGTCGTAGAATATGTGACATCTCCAATTACCGTAGAATAAGCCCAACCCTCTAGCGTAAAATCACCACTGCCTATTTCCAGGTCAGCAGCATCTGCTATCTCAGCGTAATCTCCAGTTGATAGTCCCAGTCCACCACTTCCAAACTTTGCCGAAGTTGTTCCTATTGCCCCTCCCGCAAGTGTAATTGTTCGAGCATAAGCGGAACTATCTATAGATGTTGTAGTTCCTGGATGATTGAAAAAACATAATACCAATGCTGTGGTAGATGTTGACGTATTGTGTATCCATCTTGCATTTGCACTCGTTCCTGTTATTGCAGTGGTTGTGGCAAGAAGTTCCAAGATAGTGGGCAATTGTGCTGATGTCGCAGACCCTAAAAGACCGGAAATTAACGGAATTTGAGAAGCAGTAGCCGAACCTGTAATATCAGAAAATGCAGCAGAAACATTTGTTAATCCCGCACCAATGCCACTAAAACCTTCTGCTGTTACTGTTCCGCCCACATTTAACTTTGTCCCAGAAGTCGTTGTACCTATAAGAACTTTATTGGCATTACCATCTATTTTTAATACTAAATTTGAATTGCCATATAAAGCAAAATCACCATCTTGTATCCATTTGAAACCAGTGTCACTATCTCCAATAGCTAATTCCATCAATGTATTAGTTAATCCACCAAAAACCGTAGTGTTTGATCCTATTGCTACCTGCCCATAAAAGGTAGATGAACCAACGCAGGTTAATTGTCTATTGCTTGATGTTGTCGAACCAAATACCACTAGGTCGGTTACTGTGGTTTCGGTTATAGTAGTTCCGTTATCTGTGAAACCTCCCGCAATCGCTCCTGATGGAATATCCGTCCATGTCCCGCCACTATTTTTAAATTGCGTTGTACCAGAGTTATCCCTAATACCATATCCAGAGGAAGCTGTTCCAGCCCCTGGATTGAAATTAACATATCCAGAAGATTGGATTGAAATATCACCGGCAACAGAAAGTTTTGTTTGGGGAGTAGTAGTGCCTATTCCTAAAGAACTTCCTTCCAGTCTCATTCTTTCCGCTGCAACACCAGCAACCATTGTCCAGAATCCTATTCTCCCATCTTCTGATCCTGCCGTTTTATCAGTAATTACACCGTTTATTGCCGCATATTCTTTGGTTGTAGGTGTTCCGTTATTGCCATAAAAATATATTACGCCTAACGAATCCTCTGCTGCTGGAATTGCAGAATTTCTATAAAAATTAAATAATGGAGCGGAATCAGTTCTTTCAAAATCAATATTACCACCGTATATTTCAAGTAATGCGTCCGCCGTTGAGGTTCCAACCATTAGAGCCGTTGCTACTTTAAGGCTGGTCAAAGTATTTCCGCTGCCAGTTCCGTTTGTTTGCGCTATGTATGGAGCGGTAACGCCATTTATTATATTCGTACCAGATAGCGTTATTCCACTGC
>JBBUJJ010000052.1:0-2354 GCA_038054895.1 Patescibacteria group bacterium
GGGGAGCCGACAAAAAATGGAAAGGAAATTTTTGGTTTTGCTTCGCCGCTACAGACTACGAAATGAACATTTTTTATTATATCACTTTGTGGTTCTTTGGTGTTGTTCATTTCTCCGTCCTTGCGGCGAGACGAGGCGCTTCCTCTCGACGTTTAGTGGTAGCTTGAAACTTCCCCTCTCCGTTCACTGGTCGTGATAACTCCTTAAAGCGGATTGTGCAGAGCACAAACAAATCTGTATGTGCTTGCCCCGCACGCCCCCTGCGCGCACACAAATCCCCACCGTTTTTAATAGATATTATAAAACGGCGGGGATTGCTCCCTTGAAATAAAATATTAACAATAGAAAAGGGCTCCGAGCAGATTGTGTCTGCAAGAAGCCCTTGATCGCGAACTTCGTTCGCGTGTTACCCGATGGACAGGAGCGCGGGGTTGAGGACGCCGCCGGATTCGTTGGCCTTTTCGCCTTCGTTTCCGAGCTGGGTCTTGATGTTGTGCCAGCGACGCAACTGGTCGCAGTACTTCCAGCAAGCCGCCAACGTCGAGACGGCGCATCCGTACATGAAGCCCGAGATGCCTTCGAGATCGGCCTCTTGAGAGGTGGCGTCCGCCACATCTTCGAGCTTCTTTCCGTTGGTCATCTCGACCTGCATGAGTCGTGCCCAGCGTTCCGAGTAGGTAACGATCGCTCCGCCATAGCCGCCGCTGTTGACGGTTTTGAACTTCTGCCAACCGGCTTCGTCTGCGAGCTCGATGCCCGTAGCGTTGACCAACTTGGCCTCGATCTTCTCGCGGTGAGCGCGCGCCTTCTTCTCGTACTCGGCGTGGCGTTTCTCGCTCTCCCGATCGTTCTTGGCCTTGATGCAAGCGTCGCTTGCCTTCTCCGCGTCCGTGAGGACAGGGTTTGGATTGGGGCCGACGCTCTTGCCGATGTAACCGCTCAGCGACCGCGACCAATCGCGATAGATGAGCTCGGGGTTGGAATCCGAGCGCACGCTGACGGTCACGCCGTTGAAGTCGAACTGCATCGTGGTGTCGAGTCCGCGCGCCAAGCCGATGGCTTCGGCGATCGTGCCCGTGATGTTGGCTCCCGCCATGACATCAATGCTGTACGTGGTGTCGTTGACCTGCTTTGGCGGGCCGTAGACGTTCTGCAACTTTTTCATGTCTGTTCTCCTGTTTTGAGGTTGTGAATGTGCGGTCTTTGAGCCAAAATAGCCCAATGAATCCTGCCTCTATCTTAGCGTACCAAAACCTTTCTGTCAAGCCCAATTAGAATCCAAAATCGCCCTTATTTAACAGCGTATTTTTGCCTTATTTCTTCTAGTCTTTGTTTTTCGTGTTCAGCCAAGTTTTTTACCAATCTATCAATTTCTCTAACTGGTTCTTCCTCAAAATTTTTATAGGAATTACTCGCAAAGTCAAGCTTATTATAAAAAAGTTTTATAACATCCTTCACAATGTGAAGTAATATTTCCATTTCTCGCACCGTAAGTTTTACTGTGATTTTTTTAATGTCATCGTGTGCGAGATATTGGTCTCGATAAATTTTGAGTCTTTTAATTACATCTTTATTTCTCTCTAATCTTTTTTGGAATTTTTTTAAATCAGAAGCCTCAAATTGTTTATAGCTTGCAAAAATTTCTGGAATAATTTGTCGTTCGTCGTGATAAACTAAAAAATCTTCCTTGGTTAATCGGTGAATATTTTTCTTAGCATAATCCAACACCCAGTAAATACTTCTAGTTTCATTTCTTGATTTTGGAGTATCGAAAAATTTTGCAAGCTCAATCAAAAAATAACATCTCGTTGCCTCTTTTGTTGTTGAAAAAAAGTACACATAATTGCTGAACACTTTTGCATTCTTTTCTGCTTTTCTTTTCCCAACAACATTTGTTGCGACAATCTTATTGAATTGGTCAAAAATTTTATGTGAGGCAATCGTAGTGAGAAGTCTTTTTCTCAGCTGTTGAACTTCCGAAAATAACTTTTCAAATTCTTTATTTTTCGGTTTTTCGCCTGTCATAATTATTTTAGAAGCTCATCAACCGAAACACCGAGGGCTTTGGCTATTCTCTCGATAGTTGAAAGTGTCGGATTTTGTTTTCCTGATTCTATAGTGCTGATATATGCACGATCAACACCGAGCTCTCGGCATATGTCACCTTGCGACATATGCTTTCGCGCTCGTATCTTTTTCATATTTACCGCCAATTTTTTAGATGAATCCGACATAATTGTTACCTTGAGTATAGATAATGTTGTGCCTTGACACAATGGTGTGATAAAATACAATATAGATATGGTAGCGGCGAAGCAAAACCAAAAATTTCCTTTCCATTTTTTGTCGGCTCC
>JBBUJJ010000053.1:0-3811 GCA_038054895.1 Patescibacteria group bacterium
TGGACCTGATAATTCCCGGAAATATCTTCGACAACATCCGGAAACCTGACAAGATCTCTTAACAACCGCAGTTCCTCTTCTTTTTTTAGTAAATTTAAGTTTATTTTGCTGTAATTGGAAACTGGAAATTGGAAATTGGAAATTCGGCTAAATATACTATTTAGCCGTGAATATGCGTATTGAATGTAGAAAACAGGATTTTCCTTGGACTGCTTTTTGGCAAGGTCAATATCGAATTCCATGTGGGTGTTCAAATCCCTTGTCAGGAAAAAGAACCTGACCGCATCTTTGCCGACCTCGGCTAACAAATCGTCCAGCGTTTCAATGTTACCCTTTCTTTTTGACATCCTGACTAGCTCCCCACCTTTTTTGAGAGCCACCAGCTGATGAAGAAGGATTTCGAGGCGGTCAGGGTCGTATCCTAAAGCCGCAACTCCGGTTTTTAGTCTTACCACATCTCCGTGATGGTCGGCTCCCCAAACGTTGATTGCGCTTGTAAATCCTCTCTCAAATTTATTCTTGGTATAGGCAATATCGTTCAATAAATATGTCGTTGAACCATCACTCTTAACAAGAACTGCTTTCTGACCGTCATTCATTTTCAACCATTTAGCCCCGTCTTCCTCAATAACAGATCCCCTTGATTCCAGTTCGGCAAGAGCTTGTTTTACCTCTCCGCTTTTGTGCAATCCCGATTCATAAAACCACTCGTCAAATTCAACACCCATTTTTTCAGTAGAGCTTTGAGCCCTGGCAATCATGGATTTTATCGCTTGGGCAGGAATATCTTTTTCTGCAACATTTTTATCCAAAAATTCTTTGGCTATTTCTTTCACATATTCGCCTTGGTACAAATCCTCGCCGAATTCAACCCTTTCCCCTTTTAACTCAAGCATTCTTAATCGGACAGATTCAGCCAATTTTTTAACCTGAACGCCAACATCGTTGACATAGTATTCTTTGGTTACCTCATGGCCGGTTTTTTTAAAAATATTGCCAAGCGTATCGCCGAAAGATGCCGCGCGGGCATTACCGACTGTAAGCGGGCCCGTTGGATTGGCGGAAACAAATTCCAGATTTATTTTTATACCCTTGCCCGCCTCAGAATCACCGAATTTTTCTCCTTCTTTAACAATTTCTAACAATGAAGTTTTTAGAAAATCCTTGCTTAAATAAAAATTAATGAATCCGGACGGAACAAGCTCAATCTTGCTGAATTTTTTGCCGAATTCTTTGTCGCCCGAAAATTCCCCAATCAGGTTTTTGCCAGCATTCATGGGGCTTGTTTTTTCTCTTTTTGCCAGAATAAAGGCCAAGTTGACAGAATAATCCCCCATCTTGTCATCTGGAGGCGTCAAAATATCGAATTCTATATCCGGAAATTTGCTTGAAATTTTTTCCTTCAACCAGCTTTTTATCATACCTTAAATATACCTTAATTTTTCAAATAAAAAAACGGCTACATTTAGCCGTCTCTCTTCAAAAAAGGAAGCGTTATTATAATTTCATCAATCAAGCCATTCTTTCCGAATTCCTTGGCTTTTTGAGCATTAATAGTAAGGTTAGTTTTTTTTGATAAACGCATCAACTGTTTCATGTCCATACCACATCTGTCCGAAATTACTTTAAGAACAATGTCATTCAGTCGTTTCAATTCTGTGACCTCATCAGAAAGATGGTTAACTTCCTTTGCACCTTCTTCTTCAGTAAAAAGACTTGCCTGGTGAACCATAAATTGAGTATTTGGAAAAGAATACCGTTTCGTTCCCGCTTGTAAAATACACAGGGCCATTGAGGACACTTCGCCAAAACCAACAGTGTTTACCACTCTTCCACTATCAGCCAACATCCTTATGGCATCATAGATGGCAAACCCTTGATTGATTATCCCGCCAGGTGAATCAATGATACACCAGATAGGTGCTGAAGATTCATTTAATTCATAAGTTAGCGTATCAACAAGAAAAGTTAGCGCAGTACCACCCTCAATCGATCCTGGCACAAAGAATATTCCTCTTCGATAAAGATCTTCAAGCTTTTGTTCGGTCGCGCTTATGCTTAGGACCCTTCGTAAATTATTATTGGTCACTACCCACCTTCATTAATATAAAAGAGCTACTTAGCTACACGATACCAAGAATGCGTTAATTGTCAAAGATAAAATCGCCATAATTTGTCTTTCCATTTTCCGGCATAACCTACGCCGATACGCTTGCCTTTTTTGATTTGAGATTTTTTAATTTTAATTTCACCGTCTTCAATCCATAATAAATTGCTTTTTATTAAATCGACGGCATTAAGTTTTCTATCTATCTTCAGCTCCCGACATAATATTCCGGGCCCCCGTAGTAGAACTTCCGATTGCGGTTGCGCCGCAAAAGATAGAATCGGAAGTTCACTACGGGGCAGGCCATCAACTACTCCGACACTTCGTATTAAAACAGCGGCTGGATTACCTTCTTTTTCGGTGACAATATTCAGGCAATGATACATGCCGTAGACCATATAAACATACGAAAACCCGGCCGAACCGAACATTACTTTTGTCCGTTCGGTTAAACCCTTGGAAGCGTGGCAGGCAAGGTCTCGCGTTCCGCAATAGGCCTCGGTTTCGGTTATCTTAGCTTTAACTAACTTGTTGCCAATACGCCTAACCAAAAACTTTCCCAGAAGTTCTTGGGCGACTAACACCGTATTTCTATTGAAAAATTTTCTTTTTAGTCGCATACTTTATATATGACTACAAACGAATACGATAAATTGCCGATTGAAGCAGTGAAGAAAGTCGCTCCTTCGGTCGTCAGCATTGTTATATCAAAATTCCTTCCAAAGATTAAGGGGGTCTACGGTATGCCCGGCGCTCCCTTTTCAAACCCGTTCCTGTTCGGAGAAGTTGAGGATGGCCAGAAAGAAAAGATAAGCGTGGGCGGCGGCTCCGGATTTATCGTTCATCCTGACGGCCTTATCCTTACCAACAAGCACGTCGTTTTTGATCAGGAAGCTGAATATACCGTCATAACGACAGATCTCCAGGAGTACCCGGCCAAAGTTCTCTCTAGCGACCCGATCAACGATATCGCTGTTTTGAAAATTAATGCCAAAGGACTTCCGGTCGTTCGTCTGGGAAATTCAGGAAAACTTGAACTGGGACAAACCGTACTTGCTATCGGTAATGCTTTGGGCATGTTCTCAAATACCGTTTCCAAAGGAATAATTTCAGGACTATCAAGAAGCATCTCCGCCGCTTTGGGCACAGAGGGGGAGATGGAGCACCTGCGGGGCGTTCTCCAAACAGATGTAGCCATAAATCAAGGCAACTCGGGCGGTCCACTGATAAATATTGACGGGGAAGTTATCGCCATCAACACCGCTATTATTTTCGGTGCTCAAAATATTGGCTTCTCAATTCCAATTAACTGGGCAAAGCAAGACCTTGAAGACATTATAAAATACGGAAGAATCGTTAAGCCATACTTGGGGCTTCAATATGTAAAATTAGATAAAAAACTGCAGAAGCAATACTCTCTGCCGGTTGATTACGGGGCTTTGGTGACCCGTGACCATCGTCCGGATTCCGTGGCCATAGTCCCCAACTCTCCTGCCGCCCGAGCCGGAATCAAAGAGAACGACATAATTTTAGAGTTAGATGGAGAAAAAATATCCGATGAACTTCAAGACATGCTTCAAAAATTTTCCGTTGAAAGCGAAGTTGAACTTACCGTCTTGAGAAAAGACCAGCAAATGAAGGTGAGGGTAAAGTTGGAAGAAAGGAAATAGACCGCTCCCAGCCCATCTCTAATTTTGACCACTT
>JBBUJJ010000054.1:0-1438 GCA_038054895.1 Patescibacteria group bacterium
AACCTCCATGCATGACTGCGGGGTGCCCATTTTAAAAATACTACTGATTTTAAAAACGGGCACGCCCTCCGCCGGTTGCCTTAGGTTGTGGGGTGATAATTGGCAATAGAGGTTCAAATAATTTTATTAAATTATAATTATATTGACTATTTGAAAACAAAAACGCCTTCCCAGAGGAAGACGCGTGCTGGAGTTGACGTACCCAGCTGCGGAATTGGGCCTTCGGCCTCTACCGCTTTACGATGCATTCCTAACTGTGAATGCACAAGGCAGGTTCTTCATCCGCCGAAGAAAACGACGATCCGGTGACACTACCCTGGAATAGTATCGTCACCGGCATTCCAAGTCTTGAGGTGTTCAACCAGCGCATGGTGCCAGTCCAATTCCACCTCAGTAATTCAAGTATAGCATACCTTGATATGAAATGTCAAGAGGAGTAAAATAGTAAGGAAATAAGCCCATTTACTACTAATTACGAATTTAGTACGAATATACGAATAAAAACTATCGGTATATTAGTAAAAGATTAGTAATTTGTAGGAAAGTGCCCATGGCACGAGATTATTACAATATTTTAGGAATACCGAGAACAGCCAGTGAGGATGAGATAAAGAAGGCATTTCGCAAGCTGGCCCATGAGCATCATCCCGACAAAAAGACCGGGAATGAAGCAAAATTTAAGGAGATAAACGAGGCCTATCAGATTTTGTCCGATCCAAAGAAGAGGTCTAATTACGACAACTTTGGTTTTGGTTACAGCGACGGGGGATTTCAGTCCGGATATGATTTCGGAGGACAGGGAGGCAACTTCTGGGATTTGTTCGGCGGTTCTCAAGGACGCACCGGCGGGGCAGAAGATTTATTTGAAATGTTTTCGGATGTTTTTGGCGGTTTCCGCCAGCCCCGGGAGGAAGAAGATTCAAAGGGAGAGAATTTGTATTTAGAATTGACTATAAGTAAAAAGGACTTGGGAACCACTAAAACAGTGGAATATGATTCTTTTGGAACATGCGATGAATGTTCGGGGCATGGAGTTGCCAAGGGTTATAAAATCGTAACCTGCAACACCTGCCATGGCACCGGACAGATAAGATACACTTCAAGAACTGTAATGGGTATGTTTACGCGCATCGGGGTTTGTAATACCTGCAAAGGCAAGGGCAGAATGCCCGAAAAAGAATGTTTACGATGCAAAGGAGTCGGCAGGATTAAAGCTAAGAAGAAATTAGAAATCCGTATTCCGGAAAATATAGAAAATAATTACAATATAGTTATTCCTAAAGGCGGAAACGCTGGCAAAGCCGGCAAACCGTCAGGGGATTTGGTGCTGAATATCAGAATTAAGTAGATTAAGCTCCGCCCCTACCCATTTTCGACCTGTTGCCTGCGCCTTCGGTCTCCTTCGGACAAATGCTTAAATTAATCTCAATTTGCTTAA
>JBBUJJ010000055.1:0-15967 GCA_038054895.1 Patescibacteria group bacterium
TAATGAAATTTTCAATTTTCAATTTTCAATTTTCAAATAAGAATCTGGGATTAGTATCAGTTTTGGTTGTTGTTGGTTTTTTGGTCTATGCTTTTAATTTAAATAATCCGCTTTTCTGGGATGATACCGATTGGATAGTTAATAATCCGTTTGTTCACAGTTTTTCCTTGGAAAATATTGGGAACTGGTTTACCAAGAACACCTTGGCCGGCATTGGACTTAAAAGCAACTACTATCGGCCGTTCCTTTTTCTGACATTTGCGCTAAATTATATTATTTCAGGAACGGCGCCGTTAGGATACCACTTGGTGAGTAATGGTCTTCACGTTCTAAACGCAATTCTGATATTTTATATTCTGTTAAGTATTTTCAAGAATAAATTCGTTGCTTTCTGGTCAGCTCTTTTGTGGCTTGTCCATCCGCTTCAAACAGAAGCCGTAACATATATTTCCGGCAGAGGCGATCCATTAACGGCATTTTTCATGCTCCTCATCCTCTACCTGTGGACTAACGATGTTGAACATCGTTATGAAAAATCTGTGGATAACTCACCGCAACGACGCAGTGTGTCATTGTGGGCGCTTTCGACTTTTTTTCTGATTTTAGCTCTGTTGAGCCGGGAAACAGCGATAGTGTTCCCGTTCCTTTTTATGGTTTTTTACATTGCTTTTGTTTCTCGGGAAAGATTTCTTAAATCGCTTAAACAGTCATTTGTTAAGGCCCTGCCTTATTTTAGCATCGTTTTTGTTTACGGTATTTTACGGCTTACGGTTCTCAATTTTGACAATACTCTTAATTTTTATTCAAAAGCCAACCTTTATACCGAGAGTTTTTTGGTCAGGATGTATACGTTTTTGAATGTTCTTTTGACTTACGCTAAGTTGTTGATTTTGCCGTTAGGCCAGCATATGGAGAGAAGCGTTACCATCTATACCCACTTCTTTAATTGGCCGGTGACGGGATCGTTTTTGCTGTTGGCGGCCGTTTTAGGATTGATTCGATATTACTATAAAAAACAAAAGTATCTTTTGGCAAACGGACAAATCAATGATTTTCGTCTGTGGTTTTTTGCTGTTGGCTGGTTTTTCGTTAATTTGGGCCCCACTTCGGGAATTACTCCTATTAACGCCCAGCTCTATGAGCATTGGTTATATCTTGCCATGCTCGGACCCATAATTTTAGCCGTTTATTATTTAGACATCTCTAGAAAACGATATTTAAAAGCGGCCAATATCGCAATTATTTTTATATTATTGATTTCGGTTTCATTTTTTTCCGTCCTCTCGGTCAAGAGGAACATTATTTGGGGGAATCCGATAAAGTTTTTTGAAGATATTTTGAAATACGAACCGGATGGCGCCAGAATTAACAATAATTTGGGCAATCTCTATTACGATAAAGGCGAAAAAGAAAAAGCAGAAGAATATTATTGGAAAGCCGTGAGCATTGAAGATAATTTTCCTCAACCTCATTTTAATCTCGGCAGTATTTTGCAATCGCGAAATGATATAAGGGGAGCTATTGTGGAGTTTGAAAAAGCGTTGGAAATTGATCCAAATTTTCCTTATGCTTATCAAAATTTGGCGGTTATATATGCCGGCCAGGGCGATTTGATAAATGCCGCAAATGCCTTGGAAAAACTTAAAACGATAACCCCTTATAATTCCCAAATATACTACAATTTAGCCCTGATATATTTAGAAAGAAAAGATAACGAGTTTGCATATCAAAATCTGCAAGAGGGTTTAAAATATGGCCAATTTGATCCGGAAACAGAATCGTTGATGCGGGATCTTCTTAAGCGTTTTGAGAAATGAGAGCCCGCATTGTCTAAATTGTAAATATTTGATACTCTATGTTGATGGAAAATAAGAAAAATTTGATTTTTTGGGGAAGTGTCACGGTGGTCGGTATGGGCCTTGTTTTGTATAGTTATTTTTCAAGGCCGGCGCGAGATGCGGGACAGTCAACCAACTCTGACGTTGTTCAGAGTCCCATTCCTACTCCTACGCCCACTCCCACTCCTTTTGCGCCGATATCTACAAAAGAACCGTTCAGCGGCCTTAACGGAATTAAAACGCCGGCGACCTGCCAAATCAGCGGGGAAACTAATTTTACCGATCAGAAAACATATTCGTCAAACACCAAAATATCATGGCAAAATATTGACAGCCAAGGCCGATTGATAAATTGGCACATCAGTCCCAACGATGATTTGGCAATCGGGCCGAACATATTTGCCAACCTGGCTGTTCCTGGCGGAGAATATGAAAATTTGACTGTTCGTTTGCCAGAGAATCCAATCTCTAAAATATATTTACTGACCACATCAGTTACTTACGGCCAAATTATCCAAGGAGATGTTAAGATTAAAGAAGTGAATTGTACCGGTCAAGTTAAAATCAACTTGAATTTTTAAGAGATGCGTAAGAATAGGGATTTTCTATTGGCTGCCGTCTTGGCCATTGTTTTGTCTTTTGCTTTATTCGGCAACGGAATAGGCGGTAATTTTGTTTTTGACGATACCATTGTTGTAGTTGGCAATCCTTTCATCAACGAACAACTCGATGGGTTTTGGAAAATATTCACAACCCCATATTTTGCTTATCAACCGCGCCCCGGGCTATATCGACCGCTAACTATTGCCAGCTATTCTCTTAATTCTTTTGTTTTTGGTTTTTCTCCTGTCGGTTTTCATGTTGTTAATATTCTGCTTCATGCCATAGCTTCTTTTCTGATATTTATTCTCCTTTATCGTGTGGGCGGAAAGATAACTGCTTTTGCCGGTTTTATGTTTTTTATGTTCCTGCCTATCCACGTTGAAGCGGTGACTTCAATCGTGGGAAGAGCGGAAATACTTTCTCTGCTTTTTACCGTCGGGGCATTAATACTTGCGCTCAAACAAAGATATGTTTTTGCCTCGGGTCTGTTTTTTCTTGGTTTATTAAGCAAAGAAATGGCGATATCATTTTTACCGATCTTTTTGTTTTTGGAATTTTTCTGGCATAAAAAAAGATTCAAGGCGGTATTCAAGGATTTTTTGTGGTTTGTTTTGCCGCTGACACTATATTCTGTTCTGCGGTATGCGGCTCTGGGTGGGTATTTTTTAAAAAATGATGCAACATTTGTTTATAACCCTATTAAATTCGCACCTTTTTTAAGTGGGATTTTGACCTCGTTTAAGGTTTTCTACCTGTACCTTGAAAAGATATTTTTTCCGTATTCTTTGTCAACCGACTATTCTTATAATCAGATTCCTTTGATAAAGAATCTTTTTGCTTCGGTTGAGGCAATAGCAGGAGTGGTTATTTTTTGTCTGCTCATCTTCTTGTTTTTTAGAACCAAGAATTTCTTGATGCGTTTCGGCATTATAACTTTTATGGCGTCTTATTTTGTGGTGTCTAACTGGATTTTCAAGACGGGAACGATAATGGCTGAACGGTTGATGTATACTCCTTCACTTGGCTTAGCTTTAGTTGTGGGCGTAGTTTTTAGTCAATTAAAATCAAGGTTGAACCTTGAAGCACAAGGTTCAACCTTAAATAAAACTTTAAACAAAATTCTATACGGTTTTTTGTCGTTAATACTGGTTTTTTACGGACTTGTCATTTTAGACAGAAATAAAGATTGGCTTACTGACAAGAATCTTTTTGAAAGCGCTTATGCCGTTGCTCCAAATAGCGTGGTAAACCAGACAAACAAGGCCTATCTTGATTTTATTGCCGGAAATTATGCCAAAGCGAGGCTTCAGTTAGATGAAGTGTTAAAAATTGCGCCGGAACATGTTCCAGCTCTTAATCTTGCCGGACAAAATTATAAAAAGCTGGGTCAATATCAGAAAGCTGAAGAATCATGGAAAAAAGCCATTGCTTTAAGAAATGACTATTTAAGGGCCTATCTTAGTTTGGGGACCCTTTATTATGAAAACGGCTATAATCAATCAGCTGAACATATTTTGACTGAAGCTGTAAAAATATATCCGAGATGGAATGAAATTTTTGTGCTATCTTTAGCCAAAATTAATCTTAATAAATACGATGAAGCCATTAGCGTAATCAAAATGTATTTCGGTGAAAATCCGGCAATAAAAGAACTCAAATTGGCGTTAGGTATTGCTTATTTGAGAAAGGGCGACAGAAATACGGCAATATCATATTTTAATCAAATTAAAAATCGGGAGAAGAATATGGACGAATTTATAGATGTTATAGAAAAAAACAAGATATACAAAATAGAATAATAATGTGTTATTATATTGGTTATGCAGGAGCGAACGATGAAAGAATCAAATTTGGTAAAATTTTTACGGTTTGGCGTCTATTTTGCGGCATTTGTGCCGTTAATTATTTTTAAGGATTTTATCTCTCCTTTTCATTTTGGAAAGGTTATAGTTTTCAGGAGTTTGATTGAAATTTTGGGAGCCGGCTACTTGTTGTTGATATTAAAAGACCGTTCTTACCTACCTCGCAGAGATAAAATATTTTGGGCGCTATTTTGGTTTGTCTTGGCTTTTTCCTTAACTACTCTGACCAGTGTTTTAAAATATCCAAGCTTTTGGGGCACTCTTGAAAGAATGGGCGGTCTTTGGACTTTTTGGCACTACTTTGTTTTCTTTATAATTTTAACCTCGGTGCTCACTAAAAAAGAGCACTGGCAGAGACTGATTGATCTAACTATTTTTGCGGGCGTGTTGTCGGCATTTTATGGATTTGGCCAGAAAACAAATATTGATTTTTTTGTTGGTTCGGGCGGACGAGAGAGGATCTTTGGCACCATAGGTAATCCGGCTTTATTTGCTGGTTATGAATTATTTTCTGTGTTTTTATCTCTGATAATGTATTTTAATCCTAAAAACAATCAAAACCAGAAGACTCTGTATTTATTTGCTTTTGTTGTTACTTCCGTCGCCGCTCTATCTACTGCGGTAAGGGGTTCGGTTCTTGGTTACACTGTCGGGCTTACTGTTTTTGCGTTTTTATGGATGAGGCATAAAAAGTCACGCATCGGAAAATTGGCATTTAACTCTTTTATTGGTTTAGCTGTTTTGTTTGTGATTTTTTCAGCCCTGTTTGGCGGATCTTCCTTTGTTAAAAATTCCAGGTATTTAAGCAGAATTACCGACTTATCGCTTGCTTCGCCTACCGTTCAAACTCGTTTTTGGGCTTGGCAGGCGGGATTAAAGGGGTGGAGCGAAAGTCCCAAGACAATTCTTCTTGGCTGGGGCCCGGAGAATTTTAATATCCCGTTTTCAAAATACTTTAATCCCAAGTTTTTTGCCGGTTCCGGATCAGAAACACTTTTTGACCGGGCCCACAATATGTTTGTAGAGATTCTTGTAACCATGGGAATTGTTGGACTTCTGACTTATATAAACATTTTTGTATCCTTATTTTCCTCTTTGCGCAAATTGTTAAAAAATAATGACCTTGTTATTTATGCCATCGGTTTTATACCGGCAATTATTGCGTATATAATTCACAACTCTTTTATCTTTGATACTTCGGCTAATCTTATTGTTTTCTTTACGATTGCGGGATTTGTCTCATATTTGAGTATCCCCGCAGAGGATAAAGATTCAACTCTGGCAGTTAGAGGTTTTCAGAGTGGGAATCCGGCTCTGATTAATTTAACTACAGCATTTTTAGTTATTTTTGTTTCGGTCTTAATATATAAAACAAATATTCTGTCGGTCAAAGCCAACTATGCGACTACCAGGGCTATTGTTCGAGGATGGGCCAGCGATTTTAATGGTGCCTTGGCAAAATATAAAGAGTCCTTGTCTTATGATGTGCCAGGCAAATATGATTATAGGCATAGATTGGCTCAATATTTGGTTGGCGTAGGCGGGCCCAGTATAAAGGAAAAAGCGGTGCGAGATGCCTATGAGTATGCGATAACCGAAGTTGACAAGAACATTCAAGAGAATTCAATTGATTATTTGCCATATCTCTATGCTTCCCGATTGAATATTTTACTCGGCAAAGATAATCCGAAATCGCCATACAACGACATTGCCTTGAGTTATTCAATGAAGGCCTTGGAGCTTTCACCGACATTTATCAGGACTTATTATGAAATAGCGCAGGCATATCTTAATAAAAAAGATTATTCTAAAGCCATTGAATTTTTTCAGAAAGTAGCTGACTTAAACCCGGAAAACGGATTGTCCTATTGGTATTTGGGCGTAGCTAAAGTAGAGAGTGGAAACGCGAGTGGTATTAAAGACCTAGAGAAAGCGTTAACCGTAGAAAACAGATATAATCCAAGTGAACAAGATTATTTGAGATTGATAGGTATATATTTCATCAACAAAGATTTTGCTCATATCGCGAGTGTTTACGAGGGGCTGACAGCTCTTAATCCCAAGAACCCCGATTATTACGCATCTTTAGCGGCGGCGTATGCAAATTTAGGAAGAATTAACGATGCCGTAGATATGGCTCGCAAGACGGTTCAGGTTGATCCGTCTTTTGAACCTGATGCCAGGGCTTTTGTAAAAAGTCTTGGCCGAGAGTTTTAGAGTAGCTCCTCTATCTTTTTTACCATTTTATCAAGCTCAAATTTGAAGAGTATGGTTTGGTGGGCTTGAATTCCGAGTTCGTTTCTAAGGTAATCATTTTCCAAAACTTCTTTGATTTTGTTGGCTAATTCAACGGGGTCTTTGGGTTTTACAAGTAGACCGTTTTTGTGGTCGTCTATTATTTCCGGTACCGCTCCAACATCAGTGGCAACGACCGGCAGTTTGGCCGACATTGCTTCAATTAAAGCCCAGGGAAAACCTTCTTTAACCGACGGAAGAACGAAAACATCAAAGGCCGGCAGGAATCGGTATGCGTCCGGGATCTGGCCCAAAAGAAAAACTTTTCTTTCCAACCCTTTTTCTCGTATCATTTTTTCCAGTTCGGGTCTCAACTCACCGTCGCCGATAATAAAGAAAACCACGTTGTCGCTATTATTAAAATAATCAGCGGCTTGAATTAAATGCTCTAGGCCTTTGGTTGGATAAAAATTGGCGATTGTGCCGATAATGTTTTTGACTTGAATGTTTCTGCCGGAATATTTTGCGGCTTTCTCAAGAAGTTTCTCACGCGCTTCTTCTCTTGGCACTAGATCGAGTTTATATGTTTCAATACCGTTATGAATCAAAACTGTCTGCATCCGGGGTCTTATCTTAAGCTTCTCGGCTTGGTCTAAGTCGCGCTGATTATTAACAATTATAGTGTCCTTCCATTTTGCGCTTAGCCACTCCAAGACAATCCAAAGCCACCTTTTCCATTTGGGCCACGGATCATTGAATGTCCAGCCTCCAATTCTATAAATAATCTTTACGGCATTTATTCTTGTTGGAAATACGGACGCCAAAGAACCGATAAATCCGGCCTTAGAACTGTTTAAAAATAAAACATCAGGATGATAATTTTTAATTAAACTGCGGATTTCAAAAACAGCTCGGATATCGTTTACTGTCGGTTCGCGCTTTAAAAACTTGAGGGTTTGGCAGGGGATGCCTCTGGCCTTCAAAACCCTCAAAAAATCGCCGTTTCCACTTGAACCGATTGCCACCAGGAACTCATAGACATCTCTGTCTAAATGAGAAATGAGATTAGATAAAAATCTTTGAGCTCCACCCAGTTCCGACTGTGAAATGATGAATAAAACCCTTTTTTTGAGGTTTCCATTCGTATTTATGTAGGCGTTGTTTGTGCTTGATTCCATAGGTATTTTATGCCAAAATTAACACAAAATGACCGAAAAATCAAGAGTTTTGATACTTACTACGGCATATTTGCCCCAGGTGGGTGGTTCTGAACTCGCTATAAAAAACATAACAGACAGATTGCCAGGAATTTTTTTTGATTTAATTACTTCCCATCCTTCAAAAAATCTTCCAGAACATGAAAAAATAGGCAATACAAACGTGTATCGCGTCGGTAATTCACTAAGCATGTTTTCTTTTTTATTGCCCAAGAACTTTTTCCCGATGGCTGTTTTTTTCAAAGCATATCAGCTAATGCGTAAACATGGCCCGTATAATACAATACATGCCTATCAAGCTTCGCAGGCAGCAGGGGGTGGTTGGCTGTTGAAATGGAAATATCCCGATATTCCATTCATGGTTACCGTGCAGGAAGGAAAAGTGTTAAACAGGCAACCTTTGCTTGTGAGATTTTTCAGACATCTTATTTTTAGAAAAGCCGATATCGTTACCGTGATCAGCGATTACTTGGCGCAATATGTTCGGTCTCAAAATTCTAAGGTGCCAATATTGATAATTCCCAATGGGGTTGATGTTAATAAATTTCGACCGGGTGGTAATCACAATGTCAAAACCATAATTACGGTTTCTCGCTTGGTTAAAAAAAATGGCGTGAAGGATTTAATTGATGCGATTGCCATAATTAAAAAAGAAATCCCTGACATTAAACTTCTTATTGTTGGTGACGGCGAACAGGCAAAGGAATTAAAAACAAAATCATTGTTGCTCGGACTGAAAAATAACACTGAATTTGTAGGTGAGATTTCGCATGATCTACTGCCTCAATATTTGGCCATGGCAAATATTTTTGTCCGCCCTTCTCTTTCCGAAGGTTTGGGCACGGCATTTTTAGAAGCAATGGCGGCAGGATTGCCGGTGATAGGCACGGCCGTCGGCGGAATCCCCGATTTTCTAAAAGACAAACAAACGGGGCTGTTTTGTAAGCCGGGGGACCCGGATGACATTGCCGATAAAATAATTATGCTTCTTGAAAACGACGAATTAAGAAACAGGTTGGCCGGTAACGGCAGGAGGTTGGTTGAGGAAAAATACGATTGGGAAAAAATAGCATCAGAATTTGCAAAACTCTACCAAGAGATTAATGTCAAATGACGAATTTCTAATGACTAATCAAGCTCAAAATTCAAATGTCAAAAAATATGATCTCCAGGAGAGAACTTCCAAGTTTGGCGTAGAAGTGATTATTTTCGTCAAAAGTATCAAAGAGACAACCTTTAATAGGTCTATAATTACACAATTCATTCGTTCGGCAACCAGTATCGGGGCTAACTATATGGAAGCAGATTGCGCGGAATCAAAAAAGGATTTTAATCACAAAATTGGAATTTGTAAAAAAGAATCTAAAGAAACAATGCATTGGCTTCATATGTTAGCAACAGCAGAACCTGATAAATCTGAAAAATGTCGTGAATTGTGGAAAGAAGCACATGAGTTAACGCTTATATTTTCAGCCATAGTAAAAAGAAAATATTAATTAAGATTTAAGAATTTGTCATTGATTTGTCATTTGTCATTGGAAATTAGTCATTATCTATTATGGAATATAAAAAATTAAGCATCATCATTCCGGTTTATAACGAAGAAAGGACTTTATGGAGATTAATCAGCGCTATTGAAGCGATTGATTTACCATTAAGCAAAGAGGTTATTTTAGTTGACGACGGCTCAACAGATGGGACAAGAGAGATTTTGAAAACATTGGATAGTGGTAAATACAAAGTAATTTTGCAGGACAAAAACCAAGGGAAAGGTGTGGCGGTAAAGAGGGGATTTGAGACCGCAACGGGAGATATTGTGCTTATCCAGGATGCGGACTTAGAATACAACCCCCAGGATTATCCGACTTTAATCAGGCCGATTGTGGAAGGGGTCGCCGATGTTGTTTATGGATCTCGTTTTCTTAAACAAGAACACAACAATAATACCATTGTCTATAAGCGCGGTTATTTGTTTAGTAGAATGTTGAATTGGTTATCCAATGTTTTAAGTGGTGTTTGGCTTACCGATATGTATACTTGTTATAAGGTTTTTTCCAAAGATGCAATAAGTAAAATATACCCCAACCTTAAATCTAAAAGATTTGGCATTGATCCGGAATTAACAGCTTGGGTCGGGAAAATGAATCTTAAGGTGGTTGAGGTGCCGATTTCTTATCGCGGTAGGACCTATCAAGAGGGCAAAAAAATCAATTGGAAAGATGGAATAGCGGCAATTTTCCACATTATTAAATTTAACCTGGTAACTAAATGCAGAGAATGAAAAGTATTTTAATTGTGACTGGTATTTTTTCTCCCGACATTGGCGGGCCGGCTTCATATGCCAGAACTTTGGCTCAAAAATTATCAAAAGATTATAAGGTTAAAGTTGTTACATATTCATCGGTCAGAAAACATGAGCAAGATAAAAGTTATCCATTTGTTGTGAAGCGGGTTTGGAAAAAAAATATTTGGGTTTTTAGGCATGTAGTTTATTTTTTGAATATTTTTTATGCCTGTAAAAATGCCGATACCATATATTCCCTTAGCACTTTAAACGGATCAATTCCTTCTTCGATGGGGGCGAGGTTTTTTAAGAAAAAGTTTTATCTTAGAATTGCCGGCGACTATGCCTGGCAAGTGGCGGTAGAAAAAAATAAAACAGATTTATTGATAGATGATTTTCAAAAAACTAAAAAAACAGGTTGGATCAAATTTTTACACAAAACTCAAGTAAGGTCTTGTAAAAATGCCGATGAAATTATCGTGCCCTCTAAATATTTGGCTGGAATTGTCCGGGGCTGGGGCATTTCGGAAAATAAAATAAAAGTTATTTATAATGGGGTTGATTTTAAGAGTGCGGATATTGGTCAAGAAGAAGCCAAGAAAAAAATAGGAATTTATGGAGATATTATTTTATCTGCAGGACGTCTGGTACCCTGGAAAGGTTTTCGCATGCTTATTAAAATCATGCCTCGCCTTTCAGAAATAAGTCAGCTTTTCCGCTTGGTAATAGTCGGCGATGGGCCCGACCAAAAAATGCTTGAATCAATGATTAAGAATCTTGGCTTAGAAAGAAAGGTTTATTTGGTTGGTAGAAAATCACAGGAAGAACTTGCAATTTATTTAGCGGCGGCGGATATGTTTGTTCTGAATACCGGTTACGAAGGTTTTTCACATCAAATATTGGAATCTATGACTGTTGGAGTTCCTGTTATTACAACAGCTGTAGGAGGAAATAAAGAAATTATCCGACAGGGAGAAAATGGTTTTATGGTCAAATATCAGGATGAGTTTAATCTTGTTGAGGCTGTTAAGTCTCTTTGGCAAGATCCAGAATTGCAAGAGGAATTTAAGAAAGAAGGAAAAAAGACGGCAGAGCATTTCAGTTCAGACAAAATGTTTTCCGAAACGATTAAACTTTTAAATTTTTAAACTTTATTTATATGGCAAAACTTTTGATGATAACAGGGCTTGGCAGTGCTGTTGATCTTGCTTCTGGTAAAAAAGGGGCATTTTATAATACTCTGGAAGAATTTCATAAATACTGGGAAAGGATAGATATAATAGCACCAAAAATCCAAAATTCAAAATCACAAGCAATAGTTTTATTTGAAAATGTTTTCGTGCATATATCGCCATGGCCTTTAATTTTTCACCCTATTTGGTTTATCAAGAAAGGGTTAGAAATTTATAAAGAGCAAAAATTTGACCTGATGACTGTCCATGAATTCCCGCCTTTTTATAACGGCATAGGGGCGAGAATACTATGGTGGAAGATAAGGGTACCCTATGTTTTAGAAATTTTTCACATTCCAGGACATCCTCGAATTGCCAGTGCCAAGGAGGCCGTTTATAAGTTTTTGTTTAAATTGTTCATCAGGATTGATGCTTCCAAGGCCAAAGCTGTGCGGGTAATGAATCAAAACCAAGTTCCCGACTTTCTTGTCGGAGCCGGTGTGCCCGGAGAAAAAATTATCTATATCCCTGCTATCTATATTGATTTGAATGTTTTTAAGACGATGAATATTACTAAAGAATACGACCTGATATTTGTCGGCCGACTGGCGGAGAATAAGGGTATTAGCCTGTTTTTAGAAGCGGTTAGAAAATTAAATTGCAAAGCCATTATTATTGGCAATGGCCCTCTTTACGATAAAGTTAAATTAGAAATTAGAAATTTGAAATTAGAAATTAAGCTACACGGTTGGGCGAAGGATTCTCATGAGATAGCAGAGTTAATTAATAAGTCCAAAATTTTGGTTATGCCCTCATACAACGAAGGCGGCCCTCGGGTTGTTTTGGAAGCGATGGCCTGTGGTGTGCCTGTTTTAGCAACACCGGTGGGAATTGTGCCGGGTATAATAAAGGACAAAGAGTCAGGTCGAATCGTTGATTGGAATGCGGATGATATTGCCGTGAAAGCTAATGAACTTTTGTCGAATACGGAGGAATACGATAAATATAGGCAAGTTGGATTTGAGATAGTTAAACAATTTGAAAAAGAGTCAGCGATAAAGAATTATGCTGACAAGCTAAAAGAAATTCTCAAATAAGGTTATCCACTTTGCTCTATTGTACCCCCCCCAGACCTTGGTTTATAATTAATACCATGAATAAAAAATATATTGTCTCACTTTTGGTCGTTCTCTCTTTGGTATTAACCGGAGTGGCTAATGCCGCAAGTACAATCGGAACAAATATGAGTACTACGGGTACTTTTACAGTAACGCCTGCTACCGACTCCGCTACATCTATTAGATTCCAAAATGCTGCCGGCACTAATTATTTCATAGCCAACAGCACAAGCTCCAGAATAGGCATTGGCGCTGCGCCTTCAACTGTTTTTGAAGTCCAAGGCACGGCTTCGGCGTCATACTTGATGACTGCTAACTCACTTCAAGTAGCCGGGGTAGCTTCTGTGGCTTATTCAAGGTTTGGAACCGATGCTACCGGCCATTCATTGGCGGCTACGCAAGATGTCTTATTTTCTGGACTAACAGAATTTAACGGCAATGCCTTCTTTGACGCCAAAGTTGGTATTGGCGACACTGGACCCTCAACCGTTTTTGAAGTCCAGGGTACTGCGTCTGCATCTTACTTTTTCACTCAAAACACAATTCAAGTAGCCGGTGTGCCTGGCGCTACGGCATCGGTTGCTTATTCAAGATTTGGAACTGCCACTACTGGCCATGCTACGGACATTGATGCCAGCAACGACCTACTCTTAACAGGCGCTTTAGAAGTTGATGGCAATGCTTTCTTTGATAGCAAGGCCTCTGTCTCCGGTAATTTTCAGACGTCCGGTAGAGTTATCGCGGATACGGCTGCCTCGCATTCGTTTCAGGGTGATTTGAGGGTAAGCAGCAATCTTATTATCGGTGCTGCTGCCGCTTCTAGCTCCGCAGGGCTATATGTTGCTGAGTTTGTCGGTGGTACGGGCACGGCCAGCTTTTATTTCGGTGGTACGAACGCTTCAACTACGGGTAGTTGTTTCCAATTAAAAAGCACAACAGGGGCATGGATTTACATGCGATTTAATCAAAGCGCTACAACGCCGACTCTCAGCACCATTCGATGCCAGTAGTTAATTGGAATATACCCATGATTAGCAGTAAACATGTTCCAATTATTACCGTGGTAAGCGTTGCGATTCTAGCTGTTGCGGTGGGAATTATAAGTATTTTACCCCTAGCAAATTCTATTAAGTATGACCGATATGATAAAAAAGATTTTATTGACCCCAATTCATATCAAGCCATATTTTTGACAAATAACCAAGTTTATTTTGGACACTTAAAAAATATTAATTCCGACTACTTGATTTTATCAGATGTTTATTATGCTAAGGTAGATGAAAGCGGAGCTGGCCAACTTGTCAAACTTGGCGCAATTGAACCTCATGGTCCTCAAGATAAAATGACAATAAACCAAGATCAAGTTTTATTCTGGGAGAACATGAGACCTGATTCTCAAGTTGTTAAAACCATCCAGAGCATACAATCTCAAGGAAAATAAAATGCAATTAATAATAAAAAACAAACCTTCTTTATCGCTACTTCTTGTTGTTTTGATAGTCGGTCTTTATGCGGTTGGAATTAATCAAGCAAAAGCTACCGGTAATGCTTCTTTTCCGCAAGCAACCACCGTAGCGCTTGATGTTGGAAATCTTACTATATTAGGCGGTTCTGATGCGGATACAGTGACAACAAGCAATACTCAAGTGACAGTTACAATTTCTACCGGCCAAACATTTACCCTTGAATCGTCTGACCGAAAATTACTGCTTAATGACAGCACTTATTCATATGACTGTTTAAGCGATAGGTCTTCAATTACAATAACCTCAACCACTACAAAGACGGTAATAATAACACCAAGCGCGACTGCTTGTGGCGTTGCGGGCAGTGCCGGAGGCGGTGGTGGTGGTGGAACCATTACCTCAACCCCAACTCCAACCCCAACTTCATCTCCAGTATCTACTCCAGTACTCACTTCAACACCAATAAGCATGGGATTAACACCCGCTTCAAGAGGTTTCACTAATCTGACCGCCTTAAAATTAAAAGAGGGAGATGTGATTAGTGCTAGCGGTTCGAGTGACCCCGATGTCTATATCCCAAACGCTTGGGGCTATAAGCGATTATTTCTCAATCCAGCTATCTTTAACTTCTATGGACATTTGGGCGGATTCAGCAAGGTAAAGAAGGTAGTGTCTACAACAAGAGATAAGATGGTTACATCAGGTCTTTTCAGGAACTGCGAAACGAATGATAAAAAGGTTTATGGAGTTGAGACAACGGGTGAAGATACGGGTATATTGCATTGGGTAAACACCACTGGCGAACAAGCGGTTGCGGATGATCCGAATTTCTTCAAAAAGGTTTTCTGTATCAATAGCAATGAGTTTAACTGGTATAAGAAAGGCACGGCTTACACTTCCGTCAATCAGGTTCCACTATACATAAGATCAAAGTAACGGCATCTATCAACAAAAAACACAATGGAGAACCCATTGTGTTTTTTGTTGATTTTAAGCCATTTTTATTGTAATATAAGATGGTGAAAAATTTATTGATTGTCACCCAAAAAGTTGACAAAGATGACCAGCTTCTCGGATTTTTTATTGACTGGGTTAGTCGTTTTGCCCAGAAATTCGGAAAGATTACTATCCTTTGTCTTGAGAAAGGTGAATTTAATTTGCCATCAAATGTTAGGGTATTGAGTCTGGGCAAGGATAGGGGGGCTGGAAAATTAAAACAACTTTTTACTTTTTATTTTTTACTTTTTACTCTACAAAAAGATTATGATGCCGTCTTTGTTCACATGAATCCGATCTGGGTTGTTTTGGGGGGCCTTTCATGGCGAATGATGAATAAGAAAATATTTCTTTGGTACACCCACAAATCGGTGACTTGGAAATTAAAATTAGCGGAAAAATTAGCCAATACAATTTTTACCGCTTCCTCTGAAAGTTTCCGTTTGCCTTCAAAAAAGATTATTGTAACTGGACACGGGATTGATACGGAGTTATTTAAGCCAATGATAATCACAGATACAGAACCACGGATAACTACGGATAAAATCAGTGGAAATCAGGCATTAAATCCGCGGGAATCAGTAATAAAAATCTTGAGTATAGGCAGAATTGCCGAAGTTAAAAATTACGAGACCCTTGTCAGAGCCGCCAAGATTTTGAAAGACAAAGATATAGGATTTTCCATAACAATGATAGGTGAACCTGCTTTAAAAAAAGATTTTGTCTATGAGCAAAAACTAAAATCATTGATTGATGAACTTGGACTTCGGGCAGATTTTAATTTTTTAGGTAAAATAAATCATCGAGACCTCCCCCTTTATTATCAAAGTCATAATTTATTTATTCATTTAAGCAAAACCGGAAGTTTGGATAAGGCGATTCTTGAGGCTATGGCCTGTGGCATGAATGTATTGAGCTCGAGCGATTCGGCTCGCTCTTTTTTGCCAGCGGAACTGATTTTTGATGAAAATAATGTTCAGGAATTAGCCGATAAAATAAAAAAGACAGACGAGAAAGAATTCAGCGGACAATTAAGGCAGTATGTAGTAGAGAATCATAATCTCAATAAATTAATTGATAAAATAGCCGGATTAATAATTAAGAAATGAGAATTCTATATTTCGGAACATATAACCCGGACTATTCAAGGAATAGGGTATTAATAAAAGGATTGAG
>JBBUJJ010000056.1:0-7447 GCA_038054895.1 Patescibacteria group bacterium
GAGATCAGGTTTTAATTCAAGAAACTAGGCCGATGTCCAAAGAAAAAAGATGGATTGTCAAGGGAAAAGTTGAATCAAGTAATAAAGAAAAACTAAACTAATTTTATGCTACAGCTTCGTTCAATTGTAGGTGTTGCGGATAACACGGGGGCCAAAAAGGTCGGGGTCTTTAAGGTTCTTGGGGGTTCCCGGCACAGATATGCCCAGCTTGGAGATATTGTTGTTGTTTCGGTAAAGGTTGCCGAGCCGAGGAAATTAGTCAAGAAAAAAGAGGTCTTAAGGGCGGTTGTGGTAAGGCAAAGAAAGCCGTTTCGAAGAAAAGACGGCACATATATCAGATTTGATGATAATGCGGTTGTGATTTTAGACGGAAAAGAACCAAAGGGGGGAAGAATTTTTGGGCCAATCCCAAGAGAAATTAAAGAAAGAGGATATAATACGATTGCTTCACTGGCAGAAGAATTAGTATAAACATTTTTATGAAATTACGAAAAGGAGACAACGTAATAATGTTGAACGGGAAAGACCGGGGAAAGACCGGTAAAATTTCCATGGTCATACCAACTATCGACAGAGTCGTCGTTGAGGGCTTGAATTTGATAAAAAAGAATGTCCGGGCTAAGAAGCAGGGACAAAAAGGCCAGATAATAAGCAAAGAAAGAGCGGTCAGTGCGTCAAGCGTGGCTTTGGTCTGCAAATCATGCGGAAAGATGACCAGGATAGGATATAAATTTGAAGGAGAAAATAAAATTAGAATTTGTAAAAAGTGCAAAAGTGAAGTATAATAACACCCTTGATTATGATGCCAAGATTACAAGAAAAATATAGAAAAACAGTGATTTCTGCGATGCAGAAGTCATTTGGAATTAAGAATATTATGGCCGTTCCAAAGATAGAAAAAGTTGTTGTAAACACCGGGGTCGGGAGGATTGCGAAAGAAGATAAAATAGTAGAAAGGATTGCAAAAGACCTAACAATGATTGTCGGACAAAAGCCGGTTTTCAAGAAAGCAAAAAAGTCCATATCAGGATTCAAGTTGAGAGAGGGAGTGAATGTGGGAATTTCGGTTACCTTGAGAGGAAAAAGAATGTATGATTTTTTAGACAGATTGATTGCAATCGCACTTCCGAGATCTAGGGATTTTAGGGGCATAGAGACCAAGAATTTTGATAAAATGGGAAATCTGAATTTCGGTATCAAGGAGTCCAGCATTTTCTCGGAGATAAATTATGAAAACGTGAAGGACATTTTTGGATTGGAGGTAACTGTAGTTACAACCGCCAAGAACAGAGAAAAGGGAATCGAGCTTTTAAAACAGATGGGATTCCCGATTAAATCTTGAAATATTTAAATATTTAAACATTTAAAAATGCCAAAAAAATCAACAATTGCCAGATCAAACAAGAAGCCAAAATATTCCAGCCGGATAGTTCGAAGATGTTTTATGTGCGGAAGAAAGGGCGGGTATATGAGAAGTTTTGGTTTGTGTAGAATACACTTTCGGGAATTAGCCAGCGCTGGCCAATTGCCGGGGGTTAAAAAATCAAGCTGGTAGACAGAATATTTAAACATTTAAACATAAAAATAATGGACCAGATAGCAGACATGTTAATTAGAATAAAGAATGCGCAAGCCGTAAAAGGTGAGCAGGTTGTGATGCCTTTTTCAAAGGTTAAATTTAAGATTGCCAGTATTTTAAAAGAAGCCGGTTATATCTCCGAAGTTGAAAGAAAGAATAAAAAAGTAAAAAAGTCCGAGCATGAATATCTTCAACTTACGCTGAAATATCAGGATAATCAGGGGGTCTTGAGCGGTGTTAAAATTATCAGCCGTCCTTCTCGAAGGATGTATATTAAGGCCGAAGAGATAAAATCCGTCCGTTCCGGATACGGCTTGGCTGTTATTTCGACATCCAAAGGAATTATGAATTCCAGAGAAGCTAGGAAGTTGGGACTTGGAGGGGAAATAATTTGTGAGGTCTGGTGATTGCGAAGCAATCACTCTGAGTTTATCGAAGAGTTTAATATATATGTCTAAAATTGGAAAAAAACCGATAACTATACCAAAAGACGTCCAAATAAAAATGGATAATGGCCTGGTTTTAGTTAAAGGCCCAAAGGGCGAACTTAAAAGATTTATCCCCGGAAATGTGGACTTAAATATTGAGGGAGATGTTTTAAGAGTTATTCCGAAAAACATGGAAGACAGCGCAACGTGGGGATTGTCTAGTGCTCTTATTAAAAACATGGTAAAAGGAGTTACTGAAGGATTTGAAACGGTTATGGAGTTTCAGGGGGTTGGATACAAAGCAGTGGTAAAAGGAAATGATCTGGAGCTGGGATTAGGATTTTCACATTCTGTTACCATTAAAGCTCCGGAAGGAATAACTTTTAAAACCGAGAAAAATGTGATTAAGATCCAGGGAATGGACAATGAACTGATTGGCAAGACGGCCGCAGAAATAAGATCCTGGAGAAAGCCGGAACCATATAAAGGAAGCGGAATCAGATATCAAGGTGAAATTATAAAGAAAAAGGCCGGCAAGAAAGCCGTTGCCGCTGGATAGGCCAGAATATTTAAACATTTAAATATTTAAATATCAATTATGAAACCTAAAGCAAAAAGACAACACAGGTTAAGCCGCCACAAGAGGGTTAGAGCAAAAATAACAGGCACTTCAAAAAGGCCGAGGGTTGCCGTTTTCAAAAGCAATAGACATATTTTTGTTCAATTTATTGACGACACTACAGGAAAAACTATATTAAGTAGCAAGATAGTTTCAGAAAAAAAAAGCAAGATGAAGGGAACAAAAACAGCCAAAGCGAACTCAATAGGAGAAATGCTTGCCGAGAAAGCCAAAGAGGCGGGAATTACCGAGGCGGTTTTTGACAGAGGGGGATTCAAGTTTCACGGCAGAGTTAAAGCTGTAGCCGAAGGATTAAGAAAAGGCGGAATTAAAATCTAAATTTAAATATTTAAATATTCAGCATGGAAAACGAAACACCAAATAATACAAACATAGTGGATTCGGTAAGCTCACCACTTCCTTCGGTCGCAACACCAGCACCGGAATCAGCGTCGGCACCACGCCCGGGAGGCCAGAGATTTGGCGGAGGTCAAAGAGGTGGAGGCCGGGGAGGATTTGGCGGCCGCGGAAGAAGACCCGGAGGCAGAGGAGGTTTTGCCGCGAAGTCAGAATATGACCAGAAGGTTTTGGATATTGCCAGGGTCTCACGTGTAACCAAGGGAGGCAAAAGATTCAGTTTTAGGGCGACGATTGTTATTGGAGATGGAAAAGGCAAAGTCGGAGTGGGAATGGCCAAGGGCAAGGATGTGGCTCAATCGGTACAGAAGGCTTTTAGCCAGGCCAAGAAAAATTTAGTGACTGTTCTTATTAAAGAGGGAACTATTCCTTATCAGGTTGAAGCCAAATATAACAGCGCTGTTGTGTTGCTGAAGCCCGCCAAGGGCGGAGTCAAAGCAGGCGGACCGGTCAGGGTTGTGGCAAAGCTTTCAGGCATTACCAAATTGACAGGGAAACTTTTGAGGCGAACTAATAATAAGGTTAATATAGCGATGGCGACGATTTCTGCTTTGCAGAAATTAAGAGCTAAAGATTAGAAGTTTAAGGTGAAAGGCTTAAAGTTATGAATTTAAGTGAATTAAAATCAAAAACAAAAAGGAAATCAGCCAAGCGTGTGGGAAGAGGAGGTAAGCGCGGTACCTATTCTGGAAAAGGCACGAAGGGGCAAAAATCGCGCGCCGGAGCCGGATTCAAGCAGGGTTTTAGGGGTGGCGATAATCGTCTTTGGCAACTCTTTCCGAAATTGAGAGGCGCAACCAAAAAACCTGGTTCAAACAGGCCTCACATGAAGCACCGGTATTTCCAGTTAAGGCATGATAAGGTCGTGACTTTAAACCTGGATTTTTTCAATAAATTTGAAGACGGCCAGGAGGTTACTCCGGAATTTTTATCTCACAAGGAGATTAAAGTTCTTGGCGAAGGACAACTCAAAAAGAGGTTAGAATTCAAGGGTTTTAAATTTTCCAAGACCGCCCGCGAAAAAGTGTTAAAATCAGGCAGTACGATAAATGAATAAAATATTACAAATATTCAAAAGACCGGATTTAAGGAACAAGGTTTTGTTCATTTTTTTCTTATTGGCTGTCTCGAGATTAGTTTCCAGTATTCCCATTCCGGCCGTGGACGTTTCCCGACTGAAAGACTTCTTCGCCCAGAATCAATTTTTTGGGTTGATTAGTACGTTTACCGGTGGTTCATTATCCACTCTTTCTATCGCGATGCTTGGTTTGGGGCCTTATATTACGGGTTCTATTATAATGCAGCTTCTTACCATGATATTTCCTGGTCTTGAGCAGATGTATAAATATGAAGGCGAGGCCGGCAGGATGAGATTCAATCAATATTCCCGTCTCCTGACTGTTCCCTTGGCCGCTCTTCAGGGTTATGGTTTTTTGGTCTTGTTGGCGAGGCAGAATATTATTGGTCGCCTTGGGCCGGTTGACTGGGCTACGGCTATTTTGGTTATCGTCGCCGGAAGTGTATTTCTTATGTGGTTGGGAGAATTGATATCGGAAAAGAATCTTGGCAATGGTGTTTCTCTTTTGATTTTAGCAGGTATCGTCGCCGGATTTCCCACAGCAATACAGCAAACTCTCTTTACTTTTGATGCGAGTCAACTGTTTACTTACCTTGGTTTTATAATTGTTGCTTTGGTGGTTATTGTGGGCGTTATTTATATTTCGGAGGCTCAAAGAAATATTCCCATCAACTATGCAAGGCGTGTCAGGGGAATGAAAATGTATGGCGGGGTTTCTACATATTTGCCGATGAGAGTTAATAATGCCGGTGTGATACCAATTATCTTCGCATTATCGCTTTTACTCTTTCCTGGCATGATTGCCAACTTTTTTGCTGGTTCAAGTGTCCCGGTTATTTCCAGGGTTGCCGTATTTTTCACCAATTTTGTCCAAAATCAACTCTGGTATTCTTTGGCCTACTTCTTTTTGGTTGTCGTGTTTACTTATTTCTACACTGCGGTTACTTTTGACCCCAAGTCTATATCCGAAAACATTCAGAAACAGGGAGGATACATACCGGGCATCCGTCCCGGACAAATGACAGCGCAATTTTTAAATCATCTCTTGAACAGGGTTACTCTTGTGGGAGCGATATTTTTGGGTCTGATAGCCGTTATGCCGAACATAGTCCAGGGCGCGACGGGAATTACGACATTTACTGTCGGCGGTACTTCAATTCTTATCGTAGTTTCAGTGGCGTTGGAGATAATGAAGCAGGTGGACGCGCAACTTAGTATGTATGAGTACTAATGGCTGACATAACCTCTATGCATGACTGCGGGGACAGGTCTTTTAAAAATTTGCTAATTTTAAAAAGGCCTGTCCCCTCCGCCGGTTGCTTAGGTTGTTAAATGATGTTTGGCAAGCGAGGGTCAAACTGTTTTTTAATTTTAGATTTGGTATGATTTGATTAAGCATGAATTACGATAAGAAAATTATAATACTAATAGGACCCATTGGTTCAGGAAAAGATACCCAAGCCGATATTTTAGCAGATAAACTTCATCTGTTTCGTTTGAGGACCTCTCAATTATTGGAGGATAAGTTCAATCATGTTAAACCGGATAATCCGGATTATAATAAACTTCAGAAAGAAAAAACACTCTGGGCCGGTGGCACATTAAATACGCCGGAATGGGTTCTTTCCGTCGTTCAGGAAAAAGTAAAAGAGGTTGCATCCGGAGGTCAGGGAATTATTTTCAGCGGTTCGCCCCGCACCTTATTTGAGGCCGAGGGCCTTATGCCGTTTTTAGAAAAATTATATGGCAAAGAATCGATTAAAATATTCCTCATCAGCTTAAGTGCAGAAGAATCTATAAAAAGAAACAGCAAACGTTTAATCTGTAAACAAAATCTTCATCCGATAGCACCCGACCTCGTAGAGAAGGGAATTACCAAATGTCCTATTGATAGCAGTGAACTTGTGACCCGGGTCTTGGATAAACCCGAAACTATAAAGGTTCGCTATCAAGAATATCTCAACCGCACTGCGCCGATAATTGATTATTTTAAAGATCAAGGATTAAAGATGGCAGATATCAACGGAGAACAATCGATAGAAAAGGTTTCCCAGGACATATTTGAAAATTTATAAATATGATTAATATAAAAACCAAAGAGGAGATTTCTGTAATGAGAGAGGGTGGTAAAATTTTGGCGGAGATTCTGAAAAAACTTTCAGAAGCCGTGAAACCGGGAATTACCACCAATGATTTAGAAAAGCTTGCTCGCGAGCTTGTTTTGTCTTACGGGGTTAAGGGTTCTTTTCTCGGTTTTGATGGTTATCCTAATATTTTGTGCACATCTTTGAATGACGAAGTGGTTCATGCCATTCCTTCCGACAGGGTCTTGAAAGAAGGCGACCTCTTAAAAATTGACATGGGGGTTTTATACAATGGTTTTCATACTGACTCGGCGACGACAATTCTTGTCGGAAATAATGGCGACCTGGTTAAAAGAAAATTAGTTCAAACGACTAAAGAGTCATTAGAAATGGGAATATCAAAAGCAAAAGCGGGCAACACCCTTGGTGACATCGGTTCAGCTATTCAAAAACATATTGAAGACAAGGGCTTTAATGTTATCAGGGACCTTGTTGGACATGGAATAGGCAGAGAACTGCATGAGCCGCCTCAGGTTTTAAATTACGGAAAGGCCGGACAAGGCGAAAAACTTGTTCCAGGCATGGTAATAGCGATTGAGCCGATGGTGGTTACGGGAAAGTGGGCGATTAAAAACGGCAAAGACGGATATGCTTTTATTACTAAGGATGGTGGATTAGCCGCTCACTTTGAGCATACAGTGGCGATAACCGATGTCGGTCCCCTGATTTTGACAAAATAACAGTAAGGTTGACTTTATATCATTTTTAATGTATACTTTGTATGCTTATTAAAACAAATTTTATGAAGAATCTCCTTAGGGACCTTTTTATTCCCTGCAAAGAAAATGGCTTTAAACCAAGAATTCTGGAAACCCAGTTCTTTTTTATCTTGCTCGGTCTTCTGGTTGGATTGAAAATTGTCACTCTGGTCTCGTTCTGGGGTAATTTTGAAGCGACTATATTTAATCAGATTTCTCAGAACGATCTTTACGCTTTGGCTAACGACGCCCGTGCCACTAATGGTGTCGCGAAGCTTCAGGTAAGCTCTAAGCTTGAAGCGGTTGCTCAGCTTAAATTAGCCGACATGTTTCAGAATAATTATTTTGCCCACACTTCACCAGTCGGAATAGAACCGTGGCATTGGTTTGATAAAGCTAATTATGGCTACAAAGTTGCTGGCGAAAATCTGGCAATGAATTTTATGTCTTCAGATGAAGTTCTGAAGGCTTGGTTAAATTCGGA
>JBBUJJ010000057.1:0-2124 GCA_038054895.1 Patescibacteria group bacterium
TCGATAGTGGGAAAATGGTAATTACAACTGCCGGCAACGTCGGCATCGGGACGACCTCTCCCTCCTCTCTTCTCACCGTCCAAGGGAGGGGAGAGTTCCAAGGCACCGCCTCCGCCTCTTACGGCTTATTCGGGACATTGCAAGTCGGCGGCTTCTCCTCGGCCAGTTATTCCAGATTCGGGACAGATACGACCGGCCACTCATTGACCGCCTCCGACGATCTTCTTATCTCCGGTCTCCTTGAATTTAATGATAACGCTTTCTTTGACGCTAAAGCTTCTATTTCCGGCAACTTCCAGACAGAAGGCCGGTTCATCTTTGGCGATAACGGCGATACCGGAGAGATCAATACTTCGGACTGGGACATCGCCGCCGCTGGCGCATTAACCGGCATATCCGGCATCTCCAATGACGGCGCTTACACTCAAACCGGCACATCGGCCAATACGCTGACGGGCGCCACCACTTTCAGCGCTACCGGCACCGCGCTAACGGTCAACAACAACGCCACTGTCTCCGGTAACTTAGGTATTGGGACTTCCAATTTGGAAACTAAGTTTGAAGTCGCCGGTACGGCCTCTATTTCCGGAAATCTCTTGGTCGGCGGATTCAGTCAAGTCAATGGAACCTCATCGTCCTCATTTGCGGGGTTGTTGGAGTTAATCGGCACGCCGGCGGGGACCGGCATTAGTCAGGGTTCGTTCTATATCAATCCCATATCGGCCGGGGTTAATAATGTCTTGCTGGGCGTCGCCGTCGCTTCCGTGGAAAAATTAAGAATTGACGCCGAGGGCGATGTCCAGACAGTCGGACTTTTCAATTCCACCAACACTTCCGGCACCAACCAGTTTTCCGGCAATCTTCAGGTTGACGGCAATACTACTTTAGGAAACGCGTCTGGCGATACCATCACCGCTACCGGCAGATTTAATTCTAATGTTCTGCCTTCTGCTGATTTGACATATAATCTTGGTTCTTCGGTTCTGCGCTGGGATAATGTCTATTTCGGTTCAGCTTCCATCACCAATCTTTTTGCAGGCGGCACCGCTTCCAGTTCTTTTGTTATTAATTCCGATAACATCACCGCCGATACCGAGGATTCCCAGCTTGAATTTGAAAGAGGCACTTTGACGCCCAACGCTGTTTTGAAGTGGGATTCTACCAACGACCGTTTTAATTTTAATGATTTCCCGGTCTATCTCCAAAGCCGTTTAATTGCCGCAGGAACCGGCTCTTCTTCTTTTGCCGGGCCGGTTTGGTTCACCGTTACGCCGACCGGCACAGGGCTACAAAACGGTTCGGTATATATAAACCCCGGCGCGGGAGCGGTTAACAACACCTTGTTTGCCATTGCCGTGGCCGGTTCTGAACGGCTTAAAGTTGACGCCGAAGGGGACACCACGATTCAGGGCGATTTGGGAGTGGAAAACCAAATTTATGATATTACCGAGGACACTCTCCGTGTTAATGATGACCTTCAGATCAACGGCAATGATATCAAGGATTCTGGAACTGCCACCCGTATTAGTCTTGGCGCGACAACTACTCTGACGGCAACTGTTACCGACTTGACCGGCGATCTTGAGGTTTCTGGAAGTGATATCAGGGATTCGGGCGGCACGAACAGGATTACTTTTACCAGCGATGGCGCAACCGGTCTGACCACCGCTACCGGCGCTCTGACCACGACTACATATCTTAAGTCAGGCGACGAACTCATCGTCACCAATGCCGGGCAATTCGCCGGCGCGGCAACTGTCAGCTACTCAAGGTTCGGCACGACTGCTACCACTCATGGTCTTTCAGCCACCAACGATCTCCTTATCAATGGCAAACTGGAAGTTGACGGTTCGGCCTACTTTGACGGCACGGTTAATTTTGCCGGCATCTCTTCCTCTTCCTTATTCTACGCCCAACCTGGTTCGGCAAGCTCACCATCATTCTCCTTTGCCATTGACCAGGATACGGGGATGTTCAGAAGAGCCATCAACGCTTTGGGTTTTTCCACACTTGGCTCTGAAAGATTAACCATTGATTCTACCGGCAACGTCGGCATCGGGACGACGGGACCGGCGACCAATCTTGACGTAAGAGGTTCAACTCAAGCGATTATTACTTCTGGAA